>NZ_BAABBE010000036.1:0-79575 GCF_039537795.1 Lentzea roselyniae | reverse complement strand
GCTACGACGGGGCAGGCATCGGCGTGTTCACGCCGGTCAAACAACCTACGGACGGCCAGGTGCTCGACATCGACACTCGCACCTACAACGCCCTGCTGCGAGGCCTGCGCTGCCTCGGTGAACGCGGTTTCGCCCTGCTGACCGGGCGCTGGCGCGCCCTGCGGCACTTCACCACCAGCCCACGCAAGATCGGCCACATCGTCAAAGCCGCACTCGTACTCACCCATTTCGAGTACGGACGGCTCACCTGAAACTCGTTGAGATCACGTCAATGTCCGGTTCTTCGGATTCCGTGGCGGAGTGGTTCGCTGCGCCCTTTAAGTCTTGCCGAGATGGAATTCGCCGCCATGCCCTGGCCCACGCTTGCGTCCAGGCGAACATCCCGGTCCGCGCGGCCATCAGCTCGGCTGCAGGTCGCGCAGGTCCGCGGTGGCGGAGAACCGCGAATCGTTCGCGGCTGTCAGCCTTTGCCTTGTCCCACAACGTGTCGGACGCAGTCGGACAACACCTGCCGCATCTCGTCCGGTGCGACCAGCGTCCCTCCCTCCCGCTCATCTTGGAGGGACAGCTGTCCGCTCAGGATGGGCTGCGTGGAGGTATCTCATGGCGGTCGCGGCCGAGATGCCGAATACGCGCATGAGGTGCACAGGATCAGCGGTGACGCGGGCTTCGTCGAGGATGCGGTCCTGGCGAAGGCTTGAGGCCTGGATGCCCAACAGCCGGAAGCAGCGGTCCACGGTGGCGCGAGCGATGGGTGACCCAGCGAGGACGAACGCGCTCTGCGCGGTGATCAGCAGGTGCGGATTGGTGCTTGTGGGCCAGCGGCGGTGACGTTCGCGAAGCCAATCCAGCGCCAGCTCATGAGTCAGATGATCGAAGTGGACAGTGCGCTGTCCCCGCCGACGGCGGACGGCGAGCCTTCCGCGCTGGAGATCGAGATTATCGAGGCGGAGATGACGGATCTCAAGGCTGCCAAGCCCATGGACGGCGACCAGCACGACAGTCAGGCGGGCCAGTGCACCCTCCGCTCGGTCGATCAGGCCGCGTAACCGCTCGGGCGGGATAGCGACAGGCAGCTTGACCGAGGTCGACCGCTATCTCGCCCAACCGGGCCAGGCGCTCGCGTACATGGTGGGACGGCTCAAGTTCCAGGAGTTGCGCGCCAAAGCCGAGCAGACGCTAGGAGCGGCGTTCGACGTCCGTGACTTCCACGAGGTCGTCCTCAACCACGGCAACCTCACCCTCGGCCTGCTCGACGAGGTCGTCACGGCCTGGATTGCCGAGGGCTGACCGCATCTGCTCCACGTCCAGCATCCCCTCCCAGCGCGACACGACGAACGTCGCCACGCAGTTGCCCAGCAGGTTCGTGAAGACGCGCATCGAATCCATGATCCGGTCCGCGCCGAGCAGCAACGCGACCGCCGCGGCCGGGATCGACCCGACCGCGGCGACCGACGCGGACAGCGCGAGGAACGCCGAGCCGGGCACACCGGCCATGCCCTTGGAGGTCAGCACGAGCACCAGCACGATCGTCAGCTGGTCGCCGAGATCCAGGGGCACGTTCAACGCCTGGGCGAGGAAGACCGTGGCGAGCGACAGGTAGATCGAGGCACCGTCCAGGTTGAACGAGTACCCGGTCGGCAGCACCAGGCCGACCGATGTCGGCGCACATCCGGCACGCTGCAGCTTCACCATCATCCGCGGCAGCACGGCCTCCGACGACGCCGTGCCGAGCGCCAGCAAAAACTCCTCCTTCGCGAACCGCACGAACCGCACCAGGTTCACCCGTGCGAACGACCACGCGATCACGCCCAGCAGCAGGCAGAACAGCAGCGCCGCGCCGTAAGCCGACAGGATCAGCCAGAGGTACGTGCGCAACGACCCCAGCCCGTACTGCCCGACCAGGAACGCCATCGCCCCGAACGCGCCGAGCGGCGCCAGCTTCATCACGTAGCTCAGCACCGTGAAGAACGCCAGGTTGACGCGTTCCAGGAGATCCACCACGGGCGTCGCCCGCTCACCGAGCTGGGCCAGCGCGCAGCCGAACAGCACGGCGAACAACAGCACCTGAAGCAACGCGTTGCGCGCCAACGCGTCCACCACACTGGAAGGAATGAGATCCAGCAGGAACTGAACGACGCCGGGGAGGTGACCGCCCTGCGTCTTCGCCTCGACGGCGGAGGCGTCCAGTGTGGAGGGATCGACGTTCATGCCGGCACCCGGTCGCACCACGTTGCCGACCAGCAGCCCGAACGCGAGCGCGGCCGTCGACACCACCTCGAAGTAGATCAGCGCCTTCACGCCGATCCGGCCGACCGCCCGAAGGTCACCGACCTTGGCGATGCCCGTCGCGACGACGCAGAAGATCAGCGGCGCGATCACCATCTTGATCAGCTTGATGAAGCCGTCCCCGATCGGCTTCAGGTCCGCGCCGAACGACCTGAAGAAGTGGCCCACGAGCACACCGGCCACAACCGCGACGAGAAGCTGTAGAAAGAGCGACCGAGTTTTCACATCCCGGAAGCTAAATCTCATTTATGAGCGATGGAGTGCCCTTCGTGTTACACCTGCGCTATCCGGCGAGTGGCACACTGCCGCGCATGAAGCCAGTCGCGGCCGTTGCCGCCCTGCTCCTGCTCGTCGCCTCCTGCAGCGCGAGCGAACCCGAGGCTCCGCCGGTCGAGCTGCCGCCCGTCGGTGGCAGGTTCGACTACCAGATCGGCGGGATCTACCAGCCGGACGCCCGGGTCAAGATCGTCGTGCGCGACCGCGGCAAGATCCCCGTCGGAGACCGCTACAACGTCTGCTACCTCAACGCCCTCCAGACGCAGCCGGATCCGATGGAGGGCAGCCTGAGCTGGTGGCGGCAGAACCACGGTGACCTGCTGGTCAAGAAGCCGGACGGGCAGCCGGTGATCGACCCGGAGTGGGACGAGGGCATCCTCGACATCTCCACCGCCGACAAGCGCCAGAAGATCCTCGACATCCAGAAGAAGTGGATCGAGGGCTGCAAGATCTCGCGCTTCCAGGCGATCGAGGCGGACAACCTCGACTCGCACACGCGCGCCGGCGGGGCGTTCGACCTCAACGCCACCAAGGAATTCATGAAGGCGTTCGTGAAGCACGCCCACGAGAAGGGGCTCGCCGTCGCGCAGAAGAACGGCGGTGAGCTCGGCGACTCGGGCAAGAAGTACATCGGCTTCGACTTCGCGATCACCGAGGACTGCGAGGCCAACGGCGAGTGCAAGCACTACGCGGACGCGTTCGGCGACAACTTCTTCCAGATCGAGTACACCGACGAGGCGTTCCAGAAGTCGTGTGCCGATCGCGGCGGCAAGGTGGCGATCATCCGCCGCGACCGGAACGTGGTGCCGTACGGGCACTCCGACTACGTCAACGAGGTCTGCCCGGCCAGCTGAGCGAGGAACGCCTGCCACTTCTCGGCCTGGCCGGTCGCGTCACCGAAGAGGTGGTGGCCGACGGCGTTCGTGCCGTGGAAGCGGTAGAGGCCGTCCTCGCCTCGCACCCCGAGGAACTGGTGGACGTCGTGGTTGACGACGTAGTCCACGACGCCGGTGACGCCGAACGGTTCGAGCGTGACCTCGTCGCCGACCTGCGCGTCCTCGGGGACGCCGAGCGCCCTCATCAGCGCCGGCCAGCTCTTCTCGCCCTCCGGCCACTGCGCGAACACGTAGGTGCCGTGCCTGCCCGCGAAGTGCTTCACGTACTCGGCCATCGTGAACAGGTACATGTCCCAGCCCTTCGAGGACTGGTCCAGGTACTCGTCGCCCCAGCCGTCGCCGAGGATGCCGCTGTGCACGAACCGCAGCACCGTCGAGCCCTGGTCACGGCCCTCGATCAGGTACTCCATCGCGTGGAACGTGCCGCCCTCGCCCTTGTCGCTCTCGTAGGCGAGGTGCCTGCCGGGCTCCCAAGCGGTGATCGTCGAGTGCTCCTGGAAGAAACCCATGTCGATCGACATGCGGCCACCGAGGCGTCCGTCGACCGTGTGCGGTCCCATGAACCACGAGTCGATGCCCGGGCCGGTCGCGATGGCGTCCCAGACCTGCTCGGGGGTCCCCTCGACCTCGACTTCCTTCTTGATCTCGAACTCGCGGGTCACGACTCTTCCTCCTTGGCAGCGACGCTGGGATGCAGGGCGACGACGACTCGGTGCGGTCGCCCTCCTTCGGCCTGTTCGTCGTGGTACTTGGCGACGAGCCGCGTCACGCACGTGGCGAGCTCTTCTGCGAACGCCGCGCGGTCGGCCGCCGTGGCGAACCGGACCTCACCGTCCAACGCGAAGGTCGCGAGCCGCTTCTTGGCCTTGGTGGCGCCCGTGATCAACGTGCCGACGTCGCGCACCAGCCTGGCCGAGACGGCCAGCAGCCACCGCGCGGACAACCGATCGGGTGAGCGCGCCGGGTCGGGCTGCACCGCCGCGAGCGCCGTCGGGGAGATCACGTAGGACGCTGCGGTCGCCTGCAGCAGGCGCTCGTTCACGTTGCCCTTGCGCCGTTCCTCGACGAGCTCCACCAGGCCGTGCTGCTCCAGGGTGCGCAGGTGGTAGTTCACCTTCTGCCTGGGCAGGCCGACCTTCGCGGCGAGCATCGTCGCCGATCCCGGCTCGGCCAGTTCCGCGAGCAGGCGTGCCCGCACCGGGTCCAGCGACACCTCGGCCGCTGCTGGGTCCTCGATCACCGCCACTTCGAACATGGCTCCACCGTCGCACCGAAAACAAAATTAGTCAAGAACTGAGTTGCTGTCGGTGACTTTGCTCCACCTGGGTGGCTTTGGACCCGGTACCGTAAGCGGTGTCTCGATTGGTCGTTGCTTGTTCGCAACCCTTGAGGAGACAACATGATCATGATGCTGGTGCTGACCCTGCTGGCTCTGCCGTTCGCCCTGACCGCCGCCAACGTGGGAAGACGCAGGTGGATCCGCAAGAGGGGCGTCGCGAGAGTGCGCGCCGAGCTCGACGCTTTCCACGCCGAGCTGGCGCGGCAGGGCCTCAGTCACTTCTCCGGACGCTGAGCCGGACTCTTCCTGAGCACGTTCGTCGAGGGCGAGATCCTCGTGACGACGTCGCCGAAGCGGTCCAGCAGCGCGGTCGAGACGGCATCGGGTGACGACCCGACGACGGCGAACTCGTGCAGCACCTCGTCACTGATCAGCTCGCTCATCTCAGTCCACTGTTGCCGCCGGGACATCCGGTGCAGCTCCTCGTGCAACGAGCCCCAGCCGTGCAGCTCCAGCACCGGCTTGTACGCGGGCGTCGATCCGTAGAACGCGATCTGCCGCTTGACGTCGGCGATCTCCGCATCGTCGGTCGCGGCGAACACGGGCCCGCTGATCTCGAAGCCCTCCAGCGTCTTTCCCGCCTTGGCCCGGCCGCGTTCGAGCGCGGGCAGCGTCACCTCGCGCAGGTACCGCTCCGTCGTGAAGTTGTGGCACAGGAAGCCGTCCGCGACCTCACCCGCGACCTCGGTCATCAGTTCGCCGACACCCGCGAGGTAGATCGGCGGGTTGCCGTGCGGGTTCGGTCCGGGGTCGAAGAACGGCGTCATCAGCGTGTGCTTGTAGAACTCGCCGCGGAACGCCAGCCGCTCGCCGGTCTCCCACGCGTGCCAGATCGCCCGGACGGCCAGCACGAACTCGCGCATGCGGGCGGCCGGCCTGCTCCACGGCATGGAGAAGCGCTTGGTGATGTGGGCTTCGATCTGCGAGCCGAGCCCGAGGTTGAACCGGCCCACCGACAGCAGCTGCAGGTCGTTCGCCGTGGTCGCGATGGTCATCGGGTTGCGCGCGAACGCCACCGCGATCGCCGTGCCGAGCTCGATCCGCTCGGTCGCCGCCGCGGCCCCGGACAGCGCGAGGAACGGGTCGTGCTTGGTCTCGGCGAGCCAGAACCCGTCGTAACCCCGGTCCTCCGCCCGTTTCGCGATGGCACCGGCGTTGCCAGGCGTGTAGTCGACGGCGCTCCTGTCCAGCTTCATGCCGTTGAGGTTAGAAAACCGCCCAGCAGCGCGTTGAACTCAGGAGCCTCCTGGACGAGGTGGTCGCGTCCCCGGCACATCGCCCGTCGCCCACCGGTCTCGCGGGCGATCCCGGGTCCCCTCCGGCTCGAAGTCCTGCCGCGCGGGTGACGACTGCCCGTGGTCCGGCCGGTCCGGTGCGAGCGGCGTCCACCGCTCGGTGAGCGGTCGCTGGGCGCGCCAGGTCTCCCGGCCTCCGAGTACGCCGCCGCGCACCAGCACCACGCGCGGACCACGGCCCCACTGGTGGACGTGCAGTCGCATGGCGCGAGCGCAAGAGTCAGCGGTAGCCGTACCGGGGCTCGCAGGCGATTCCGTTCCGGTTCCCGTCGAGCTCGACCCGGTAGCCGGGCTGGCCCCAGTAGATCGGCGCCGCACCGGCCCGCCAGGCGTCCTCGCAGCTCGCGTAGAACACCGGCTTGGGCTTCGGCGTCGTCGTGGTCGGCTTCGGAGCGGGCGGTGGCGGAGGCGGCGGGGGAGGCGGAGCAGGAGTGGGGGTCTCGAGGGCGTCCTTGCCACCGCACGGCGCGCCCCAGAGCCCCATCGGAACCCGCTGTGCGGCGCCTTCGGCTTCCCTCTGCGCGGGCGTCGGGTTGCCGGCGGTGCGGCCGGCGCCGTTGCCCAGCGCGAGCAACGCGTAGTCGGTGCCGTCCGCGAGGACGAGCGAGCCCGTGGTCCTGTCGTACCGCACCTGCTGGTTCAGCAGCATGCTGCCGGCGAACTTGGCCGCGGCCTCAGCCCAGCACGGTCCCGGCTGGGCGAGGCCCGCGACCTCGGCTTTCGACCCGTCGGACAGCATCACCGCGCGGCCGTCCACGATCGAGGCCACGCTGATGCCCAGCTGGGCGGGCGGGATCGCCGCGGACGTCGTCACCGGCACGTCCTCGACCGGCTTCTCCACGGCAACGGGAGTCGACTGCTGTACCTGCGGCGCACACCCTGCGGTGAGCGCTACCAGCAGGACTCCGCCGCTCACAGTTCTCCACCCCGACATGAACCCGAATGGTGCACTCTGACGGGAGAGTGGCCAAGGTTACGTATTTGACCCGGATCGGTTCACAGGTAGTCCGAACTGAAATACGGAGACGCCCAGTTCAGCGTGCGGGCTTCAACGTCCAGACCACGGTCATCTCTCCGGTGGTCACGCCCTCGGCATTGGTGATCATGATGTTCACCGGGAACTCCGGCCGCGTTCCGGACTCCAGCTCGGCCAGCACCTCGTCGGCGGCGCGCCCGAGAACGGCCTCGGCACGCAGGACGCCCATGGCGACCTTCTTGTAGGCGATGTCCGCGCGGACGACGAGCGGCGTGGCCTTGCCCATGTGCGCGGCGAACGCGGCCATCACGACGGCGCCGGACGCGGTCTCCGCGAGACCGAACATCATCGCGGCGTGCGGCCCGCCGACGTGGTTGCGCAGCGTCTCGTCGTCCGGCAGCGACGCGACGACACGGCTGGTGGAGACCTCTTCGAAGTCGATGCCGGTGGTCTTGACCCACGGCACTGCCTGCTTCATTGCGTCGGCGACGAACGACACGTCTTGGCTCATGAGACGGATGCTACCGGCGGGTAACCCAGTTTGCTACCGGTCGGTAACCGGCACTCACCGTGCTCGTACCACTCCACAGTGGAGTGAGACCTGAAACCCACTTGCGTTCCCGTGTGCCGAGATGGATGCTTGTGCTGAGCAACTAGTTGGGTGATACAAGCAACGAGGTGTGTGTGATGGTTGAGCCGGGGAGGTGCCACGTGGATCCCGAGCACGAGCACGAGCTCGCTGATCGCGTGAGCATGACGATGGTGCGTCTGAACAAGATGCACGCCCAGCTCACACACCAGATGGCCAAGCAGGGCATCGACAAGTCGGCGTTCGTCCTCCTGGCCTCTCTCGCCGGTCTCGGCGAGTGCAGGTCGAGCGCGCTCGCCGAGGCGGTGTTCTCCGACCCGTCCACGATCAGCAGGCAGGTGGCCGGGCTGGTCAAGGACGGGCTCGTGGAGCGGCGAGCCGATCCGGCCGACGGGCGGGCCAGCGTGCTCGCCGTCACCGAGGCGGGGCGAGAGCTGCTCGCCGAGCGAAGCCGCATGCGCCGTGAAGCGTTCGAGCGGCTGTTCGCGGACTGGTCGGAAGACGACTTCAAGAGCTTCGCGGATCTGTTCGAACGCTTCGTCCAGGACTACGAACGCACGATTCCGGTGCTGATGACCGAACGCGGGCTGGGGATCCGCGCAGGAGGGGAAAAGTAGAGATGTCACAGACAACCGAGGCGACACCCGCACCAGGGGCCTCGTTGACGCATCGTCAGATCCTGACGGTGCTGTCCGGCCTCATGCTGGGCATGTTCCTCGCGGCACTGGACCAGATGATCGTTTCCAGCGCCATGAAGACCATCGCGGACCAGCTGCACGGCCAGACGCTGCAAGCGTGGGCGACCACCGCGTACCTCATCACCGCGACGGTGACGACGCCCTTGTACGGCAAGCTGTCCGACATCTACGGGCGCAAGCCGATGTACCTCGCCGCGATCTCGTTCTTCCTGCTCGGATCGCTGCTGTCCGGCATCGCGACGTCGATGTACGAGCTGGCCGCGTTCCGCGCGGTGCAGGGCCTCGGCGCCGGAGGTCTGATGTCGCTCGCCTTCGCGATCATGGCGGACATGACCTCGCCGCGGGAGCGCAGCAAGTACTCCGCGTACTTCATGGCGGTGTTCGGCTCGGCGAGCGTGCTCGGCCCGGTCGTCGGCGGTCTGTTCGCCGGTCTCGACACGTTCGCCGGTGTGACCGGCTGGCGCTGGGTGTTCCTGGTGAACGTGCCGATCGCGCTGATCGCGCTGCTCGTCGTCGGCCGCGTGCTGAACGTCCCGCACCAGCGGGTCGACCACCGCATCGACTTCCTCGGCGCGCTGTCGCTGACCGTCGGCCTGGTGCCGTTGCTGATCGTCGCCGAGCAGGGACGTGAGTGGGGCTGGGCCTCGGCCACGTCGCTCGCGATGTACGCGATCGGTGTGCTCGGCCTGGTGGCGTTCGTGTTCGTCGAACGGCGCATGGGTGACGAGGCGCTGCTGCCGTTGCGGATGTTCGGCAACCACACGTTCGCGCTGGGCAACACGGTCAACTTCGTGCTCGGCATCGGCATGTTCGGCGGCATGGTCTCCATCCCGCTGTACCTGCAGATCGTGAAGGGCGTGTCGCCGACGGTCTCCGGCCTGATGCTGCTGCCGATGACGTTCGGCATCATCTCGGCGACGGCGATCAGCGGCCGCGTCACCGCGAAGACCGGTCGCTACAAGCTCTTCCCGATCATCGGCTCGGCGCTGATGGCGATCGCGCTGTTCCTGTTCAGCACCATCGGCACGGACACGCCGGCCGGGCTGGTCATGGTCTACATGTTCGTCATGGGTGCCGGTCTTGGCCAGTGCATGCAGACGCTGCTGGTCGCGATCCAGAACGACGCCGAGCCGCGCGACATGGGTGTGGCGACCTCGTCGGCGACGTTCTTCCGCAACATCGGTGGCACGGTCGGCACCGCGGTGTTCCTGTCGATCCTGTTCAGCACGGTGGGCGACAAGATCGCGGAGGGCCTCAGGTCCGCGATGCAGACCGAGGCGTTCAAGGTCGCGCTTGCCCAGAACCCGGAGTTCGCCAAGTCGCTGCAGGCCGGTGGCGGGTCCGGCGTGGACATCAACAACACCGAGTTCCTCAACCATCTCGACCCGGTGCTGGCGCGTCCGTTCCTGGACGGCTTCTCCGGCGCGATCGACCTGGTCTTCATGACCGGCGGGATCGTGATGGTGGCGGCGTTCGTCCTCGTGTGGTTCCTGCGTGAGAAGCCGCTGTCGACCAGGTCGGGCCTGGAGCGGGTGGCCGACGCCGAGGCCGTCGCGGTCTAGCCGTTGCGCGAAAAAGGGCCGTCCTCCTCGTGGGGGGACGGCCCTTTCGCGTTGTCTCAGTGGTGCACTTCGCCGTTCGCCTCGGCATCCTTGAGACGCTGGTAGGAGCGGACGATCTCGGCCTCGGCCTCGGTGCGGCCGACCCAGGTCGCGCCCTCGACGCTCTTGCCGGGCTCGAGGTCCTTGTAGACCTCGAAGAAGTGCTGGATCTCCAGGCGGTCGAACTCCGCCAGGTGGTGGATGTCGCGCAGGTGCTCGTGCCGCGGGTCGTAGGCCGGGACGCACAGAACCTTGTCGTCGCCGCCCTTCTCGTCGGTCATGCGGAACATGCCGATGGCACGGGCCGCGATCAGGCAGCCGGGGAACGTCGGCTCCTGGACGAGGACGAGGGCGTCCAGCGGGTCGCCGTCCTCACCCAGGGTGTTCTCGATGAACCCGTAGTCGGCCGGGTACTGCGTCGACGTGAACAACGTGCGGTCGAGGCGGATGCGACCACTCTTGTGGTCCACCTCGTACTTGTTGCGCACGCCCTTGGGGATCTCGATCAGGACGTCGAACTCCACTGGTCCTCGCTCATGTAGCCCATTCGTGACGCCACTAGTGTGGACCACGACGCCCTGTCAACCCTCATCGGAGCCGCGGCTGGAGGGTGTGAGATTGCCCGTACCGAGCTGACGGAGGTCCTCTTGCCGGACGAGCCCCAGTGGCCGACCGAGGACGACGACGCCGAGCCCGGCGTCGTGCCAGAAGGGCCAACTCTGCAGGTCAGCCGCCCGTCGCTGGATCAGCCGACCATGCGGCTCCCGATCGCTCCCGTGCTGGCGCCACCGTCCACTCAGGAGCCGCTGCGATCGTCTCCTGTCCGTTCAGCTCCCAACGGCGCCGGCAGCGCCGCGAGGGCTTCCGGTGTGCCTTTGCAGGGTTCCGGCGGGCCCGCGGGTGGATCTTCTGGTGGGAAGTCTCACGGGCAGGTTGGTCCGGACGGTGGCCAACCTCGGCAGGTCGAGCCGCCGAGGGCCGCGCCGATGCGGATCTCGCCCGGTGCCGAGGCCACTCCGGTGGCCGCGAAGACGGCTCGGGTCGACCAGTTGCCGGTGTCGGAGCCGTCGTGGTTCGACCAGTCGGTCAGACCTGAGTCGCAGGCCCCGCGACCCCAGCCGCCGCGCCATGAACCACTGCGCCAGGAGCGCGTCCAGCAAGCCGCGCCGCCGCGCCAGGAACCACTGCGCCAGGAGCGCGTCGAGCAGGCCCCGCCGCCGCGCCAGGAAGAGCCCGTTCGCGAGACCCTCCCGGTCTCCGGTTACGACGAAGAGCCGGAAGACCGGCTGACCGGCTCCGACGAGCCGAAGAAGGGCCGCAAGCCGCTCGTCGTCGTGCTCGGCCTGCTGGTCGTAGCGGCGCTCGCCGGAGCCACGCTCTACGCGGTCGACGAGTTCGGCGGCCCAGCGGCCGTCGAGATCAAGCCCCCGGCCCCGCCCGCCGCGGTCCAGCCGCTGGTCAAGGCGGTCACCGCGGGTGGACCGGCGCCGAGCCCCGCCGGCGTGAAGTCGGTGCTCGCCGGCCCCGCCGGCAACTCCGCTCTCGGCACGCTGACCGGCAGCGTCGTGGACCCCGCCAACGGCACCGTCCTGTGGCAGCAGGGCGACACCACGGCCGCGACGCCCGCGTCGAGCCTCAAGATCCTCACGGCGGCCGCGGCGCTGCTCAGCCTGGAGAAGACCGACCAGCTGTCCACCAAGGTCGTGCAGGGCGCGGAGCCCGGCACCGTGGTGATCGTCGGCGGTGGCGACCCGACGATCTCCGGCACGCCCGGCAGCTCCGTCTATCCCGGCGCCGCCGCGTTGGACGACCTGGTCAACCAGGTGAAGCAGAAGGGCCAGGTCACCAAGGTCCAGTTCGACCTGAGCCGGTACACGGGCGAGGCGCTGGGCCCGCAGTGGGAGACGGCCGACATCGCGGGCGGCTCGGTGGCACCGATCGTGCCGTTCATGCTCGACGGCGGCCGGCTCAACCCGAAGAACGACGTGTCGGCCCGCACCGGGAGCCCGGCCCAGTCGGCGGCGGACGCGTTCGCGCAGCGCATCGGGGCTCCTGGCGCGACCCCCGGCACGGCTGTGCAGGGCGCGCAGGTGCTCGGCGAGATCAAGTCGGCGCCGATCGAGCAGCTCGTCGACAACATGATGCAGATCTCGGACAACGTCCTCACCGAGGCGATCGCCCGCGAGGTCGCGATCAAGACGGGCAACGAGCCGTCGTTCGCCGGTGGCGTCAAGGCGGTGCGCGACGTCCTGACCAAGAACGGGTTCGACCTCACCGGCGCGAACTTCGTCGACGGCAGCGGCCTCTCGGCCACGAACAAGATCCCCGCCAAGCTGCTCACCGACGTGCTGGCCACGGCGGCCAAGCCCACGCTCGACGACCCGCGCACGGCGAAGCTGCGGCCGTTGCTGACGGCACTGCCGGTGGCGGGTGGCAGCGGCACCCTGGCCGGTCGGTACGGCGGCAGCGCGTCCGGCGGCAAGGGCTGGGTGCGGGCCAAGACGGGCACGCTCACCGGCGTCAACGCGCTCGCCGGCGTGGTCGTCGACGTCGACGGACGGGTGCTCGTGTTCTCGTTCATGTCGGCGAGCAACCGCAACCCGGAGCTCGAGGTGAGGCCGGCGCTGGACGTGATGGCCGCTGCGTTGCGGGGCTGTGGCTGTTCGTAGCGGGGCGTGCGCAGGTAACTTCGGCAGGGTGAACGGCGCGACGGAGGCAGAGCTCGGCCCGGTGGACTGGGAGCTGGCGGTGGCGACCGCCGTCCGGCTCGTGCGGCCGGGCCCGGTGATCGGCAAGGACCAGGCCGACCACGTCGTCGGCAGACTTCGTGAGCTCGCGCCTCAGGCCGAGGTGCACGTGCGCGAGCTGACAGGCCTCGGCCAGGGTCTGCCGCTGCTGCCGGGTGAGGTCGTGGACCGCCCCGCGTGGGTCAGGGCCGCCGCGCAGGGCCTCGCCGCCCTGACCGCGCCCGCGATGCCGCGTCAGGCCGGTGCGATGGCGAGCATCCTCGCGGGCACGGCCGGCGTGCAGGCGGGCGTCGTGATGGCGTTCCTGTCGTCGCGGGTGCTCGGCCAGTACGACCCGTTCAGCCCGAGCGACCAGCTGGCGGGACGGCTGCTGCTCGTCGCGCCGAACATCGTTGGTGCGCAACAGGCCCTGGACGTGCCCGACGACGACTTCCGGATGTGGGTGTGCCTGCACGAGTGCACGCACCGCCTGCAGTTCACCGGTGTGCCGTGGCTGCGGAGGTACTTCTCCGACCAGGTCACGGCGCTTCTCTCCACAATGGACGACGATCGAGCGCCGCTGCCGGACGTGATCCGCGACTTCCGGCACAAGCTGCGCGCGGGCGACGGCCCGATCGGGCTGATCGAGCTCATCCAGTCGCCGCAGCAGAAAGCCGTGCTGGACCGGCTGATCGCACTGTCCACTTTGCTCGAAGGCCACGCGGACCACGTGATGGACGCGGTCGGCCCCACCGTCGTGCCGTCGGTGTCGACCATCCGCCACCGCTTCACCGCGCGCCGCAAGGGCGGCGGCCTGCTGGACCGGGTCCTGCGCACGCTGCTCGGCGTGGACGCGAAGGTGCGCCAGTACGAAGAGGGCGCGGCGTTCACCGAGTACGTCGTGGAACGCGTCGGGATGGACGGTTTCAACGCGATCTGGACCTCGGCCGAGACCCTGCCGACCCGTGCCGAGATCGCCGAGCCGATGACCTGGCTGCGTCGCGTGGCCCCGTGAGTGAGGCACCGTGAACGGCCCGGTCGCCGAGATCAGGACGGCGGTGCGGAGGTTCCTCGACGAGGTGCGCCCGGACGCGGTGACCGTCGCGGTCTCCGGCGGCGCCGACTCCCTGGCGTTGGCCGCGTGTGTCGGCCGGTTCGTCCCCGGCGCTTCCGCCGTGATCGTCGACCACCAGCTGCAGCTCGGTTCCGGTGACGTGGCGCTGCGCGCGGCCCGGCAGTGCGCGGAGTTCGGTCTCGTGGCCCATGTGGAGGCCGTCGAGGTCTCGGGGCCCGGTGGCCCGGAGGCGGCGGCCCGCAAGGCGCGTTACGCGGCTCTGAGGCCTGCTTCCGGCGTCGTGCTGCTCGGCCACACCCTCGACGACCAGGCCGAGACCGTGCTGCTGGGCCTGGGCCGCGGCTCCGGCCCGCGTTCGATCGCGGGGATGCGTGCGTTCGACCCGCCGTGGGGACGGCCGCTGCTCGGCGTGTCGCGCGCCGCCACCCGTGCTTTCTGTGCGGAGCAGGGCATCGAGGTGTGGGAGGACCCTCACAACTCGGATCCGTCGTTCACCCGCGTGCGGTTGCGTTCGGAGGTCCTGCCGTTGCTGGAGGACGTGCTGCAGGGCGGTGTCGCGTCGTCGTTGGCGCGCACGGCTGCCCAGCTGCGCGAGGACTGTGACGCACTCGACTCGCTGGCCGCGGCGTTCGGCGGCGACTGCTGTGCCGTGGACGACATCGCCGAGTTGCCCGTCGCACTTCGACGGAGAGTGCTCAGGTCGTGGCTCATCGACGAGGGAGTGCCGGAACTGTCCGATTCGCACCTGCGTCGTGTTGACGCACTCGTGAGTGAATGGCGCGGTCAGGGCGGTGTCTGGCTACCCGGCGGCTTTGTCGTGCGGCGCGCGCATGGCAGGCTCGTTGTTGAACCAGAGTCTTAAGCAGAGGGGACCTGTCCGTGTACGACGGCGACATCGCATCCGTGCTCATCACCGAGCAGGAGATCAGCGACAAGGTCACCGAACTCGCCAAGCAGGTCGCGGATGATCACCCAGAAGGTGACTCCGACCTCGTGCTTATCACCGTTCTCAAGGGCGCGGTGATGTTCATGGCCGACCTGGCCCGAGCGCTGCCCGTTCCTGTGCAGCTCGAGTTCATGGCCGTTTCGTCCTACGGCTCCTCCACGTCCTCCTCGGGCGTGGTGCGGATCCTGAAGGACCTGGACCGAGACATCGCCGACCGCAGGGTGGTGATCGTCGAGGACATCATCGACTCGGGCCTCACGCTGTCGTGGCTGCTCAAGAACCTGCAGTCGCGCCGGCCTCGGTCCCTGGAGGTGTGCACGCTGCTGCGCAAGCCAGACGCGGTGAAGGTCGAGGTGCCGGTGAAGTACGTCGGCTTCGACATCCCCAACGAGTTCGTGGTCGGGTACGGCTTGGACTACGCCGAGAGGTACCGGGACCTGCCGTACATCGGCACCCTGGACCCGAAGGTTTACTCGAGCTGACGGTTCTCCTGACGTGAAACGGGGGCGCTGCCATTCGTGGCAGCGCCCCCGTTTTTCGCGATTCCGGTGGGTCAGCAGTTCGGCCGGCACCGCCGCTGCGAAACGGCGTCCAGCAGCACCCCGCGGATGTCCTCCGGAGTCGGCGCCTGATACGCCTTACCTCCGGTAGCAGCGGAAATGGACCGCAGCGCATCCATGTCGACCTCCTCCCCGAGCCCGACCATGATGATCGGCACGGGCTTGGTCGGGTCGGTCTCCCGCTTCAGGGTCTCGATCAACGTCGCGGTGTCGATCGACGAACCGGTGTCGTCGTTGCGGCCGTCGGTCATCAGCACCACCGAGTTGACCTTCGACGGGTCGTAGGTGGACAGCACGTGCCGGTACGCCGCGAGGGTCGTGTCGTTCAACGCCGTGCCGCCGCCGACGAGTCCTGGCAGCTGGCTGGCGCCCGCCTCCAGGCGCTTGCGGCGGGTGACGCCGGCGAGCGGCTCGCCCAGCGGGCCGATCGGCACGAGCTCGATCCAGTCCTGCGGCGGCTTCTTGTCGGTCGAGAACGCCCACAGGCCGATCTGCGTGGTGTCCGGCAGCATTGCGAGTGCGGTCATGGACGCCTCCGCCGCGGCCTCCACTCGAGTCTTGCCGTTGCGGTCCTTGTCGATCATCGAGCCGGAGACGTCGATGACGGTCAGCATGCGCATGTCGAGGCTGATGGCGCCCCACGTGCGCAGCAGCTCGGACACCTGGTCGGCGTTCGGGGTCTCGATCAGCTTCACGTCGCCGGCCTGCACGCCCTCGACGTCGGTCGACCACTTGGCCGGCGCGGCGCCCTGGACGGTGCGGAAGCCCGCCTCGCCGAAGCGCTTGGAGGTCTCGGCTGACCGCAGGACCTTCTCGAACTCCGCGGCGGCGTCGCCGATGCCCTCCGGCTCGTTCTGGCGGGAGACCCGGACCAGCGGGAAGTCGAAGGACAGCGTGCCCTCCTTGGGCGGGGCGCCCAGGACGAGGTTGTCCTTCGCCGCGCGGTTGTTCGCGACGACGGACTGCTCGGTCGCGGCGAAGAGCGGTGCCTTCTCCGCGTCCGTGGTGACCTTGCCGAACGAGTCGCGCACCGACGGGACGGCGCTGCGGCCCACGCGCAGCAGGGTGCCGACCAGCTCCGGCTTGGGCGTGCCGTCCGGGTTGCCCAGCAGGGTGCGGATCACGAACAGCGAGGCGAGGCCCTCGGAGGTCATCGTCGGGTCGCTCATCGAGACCTGGACCTTCGGGTCGACGACCTTGGACCAGGAGACGGGGGTGACCGGGTAGCCGATCTTGGACATGGCCTTCTCGGAACCGGCCATCACGAGCGGGCTGGAGGCGAGCGAGGGCTTGATGTCGAGCTTCGGGGCCTCGGGGCCGGTTTCCGCGGCCTGCCGCTGGGCCTCCGCGGCCCACATCGAGGAGTCGGGGATCCAGAGGGAGTGCGGGTTGATCTGCGCGGTGGGGAGCTCGTTCGCCACGTCGGCCGCGTTGCGCGACTCGACCTGGACCTGAACGCAGCGGCCCTTCACGACCGGTTGCGACCGCTGGTAGTCCTGCGCTGCCGCGTTCACCACATCTAACGCGGCAGGTGTGACGGCGACCTTCAACGGCAGTGCGCCGGAGCAGTCGGCGCCGCTGGTGACACGTAGTGCCACGACCGTGACGCCTGCCGCCGCGACCACTCCGAGCAGGGCGCCCACGGGCAGCGCAACCCGCCGGAACAATCCGGGGGACGTGTGACGTGCTGACATACAGTTACTTACCTTCGGTCACGTGTTCACTCTTTCGAGTGGCGGGGGAACACTCGGGGGATGAATGAGGATGACATGTGACCCCCAAACGTAATGAGATGGCGTGACCTGCGTCACTCATCCGGACGGCCGTATTTGTTCCGGATGAACCAAACTGCGTGAACGTGCGTGGCAGCGGTCACGCGTGGGAACCCGGGACCGCCCCCGACCGTTGGTTGCTCAGTACCCGACCAGCGGGCGGTAGGCTGGTCGGACGCGGTATGTGGGTCTTCCACTGCCCGACGCGCAAGTCAGGGAGGGTCGAGGCCGCCCGCCGGCCGTAAGTGCATGGACCGCAAGCGCCTGCTTCGCAACCCGCTGCTGTGGATCGCTGCGGTGTTGCTGCTCTACTTCGTCTTCACCGTGCTCTTCGACGACTCACGGGGCTACCACCCGGTCAAGACGTCCCAAGCACTCCAACAGGTGCGGGACGGCAAGGTCAAGGAAGCCACGATCGAGGACAAGGAGCAGCGGCTCCGGCTCACCCTCACCGACGGAACGACGTTCGAGGGCAGCAACCGCCTCATCACGCAGTTCCCGGCCAGCGCCACGGACGAGATCTTCAACGTCCTCGACCAGGCCGGCAACAAGCCGACCGTGGAGACCAAGGTCAGCCAGGAGTCCATCCTGATGCAGATCTTGATCTACCTCGTGCCGCTCGGCCTGCTGTTGCTGCTGCTGATGTGGATGATGAACAACGCTCAGGGCGGCGGCAACCGCGTTCTGAACTTCGGCAAGTCCAAGGCCAAGCAGCTGTCCAAGGACATGCCCAAGACGACGTTCTCCGACGTCGCCGGTGCCGAGGAGGCCGTCGAGGAGCTCGAGGAGATCAAGGACTTCCTCCAGAACCCCGGCCGCTACCAGGCGCTCGGCGCGAAGATCCCGAAGGGCGTGCTGCTGTACGGCCCGCCGGGAACCGGTAAGACGCTGCTCGCCAGGGCTGTCGCCGGTGAGGCCGGCGTGCCGTTCTACTCGATCTCCGGTTCGGACTTCGTCGAGATGTTCGTCGGTGTCGGTGCCTCGCGTGTGCGCGACCTCTTCGAACAGGCCAAGCAGAACGCGCCGTGCATCATCTTCGTCGACGAGATCGACGCGGTCGGCCGGCACCGCGGTGCCGGTCTCGGCGGCGGTCACGACGAGCGCGAGCAGACGCTGAACCAGCTGCTCGTCGAGATGGACGGCTTCGACTCGCGTGGCGGGATCATCCTGATCGCGGCGACGAACCGTCCCGACATCCTCGACCCGGCCCTGCTGCGTCCCGGCCGCTTCGACCGCCAGATCCCGGTGTCCGCACCGGACATGAAGGGCCGCAGGCAGATCCTCCGGGTGCACGCCAAGGGCAAGCCGTTGGCCGCCGACGCCGACCTCGACGGTCTCGCCAAGCGCACCGTCGGTTTCTCCGGCGCCGACCTGGCGAACGTGATCAACGAGTCGGCACTGCTCACCGCCCGCCAGAACGGCCACGTCATCACGGCGGCCGCGCTGGAGGAGTCGGTCGACCGCGTGATCGGTGGTCCGGCCCGCAAGAGCCGGCTCATCTCCGAGAAGGAGAAGAAGATCACCGCGTACCACGAGGCGGGCCACGCGCTCGCTGCGTGGGCCATGCCGGACATCGACCCGCTCTACAAGGTCACGATCCTCGCCCGCGGCCGCACGGGTGGTCACGCCCTGGCGGTGCCTGAGGAGGACAAGGACCTGATGACCAGGTCCGAGATGATCGCGCGGCTGGTGTTCGCACTGGGTGGCCGCTCGGCGGAGGAGCTCGTGTTCCACGAGCCCACCACGGGTGCGTCCAACGACATCGAGCAGGCGACCAAGATCGCCCGCGCGATGGTCACCGAGTACGGCATGAGCGCGCGGCTCGGCGCGGTGAAGTACGGCCAGGAGCAGGGCGAGCCGTTCCTCGGCCGCTCGGCGGGCCGTCAGGCGGACTACTCGCTCGAGGTCGCGCACGAGATCGACGAGGAGGTGCGCAAGCTCATCGAGGCGGCGCACACCGAGGCGTACGAGGTGCTCAACACCTACCGCGACGTCCTCGACAACCTCACGCGCGAGCTGCTCGAGAAGGAGACGCTGCACCGCAAGGACCTGGAGCGGATCTTCGCGGGCGTCGAGAAGCGGCCGCGGATCACCCAGTTCAACGACTTCGGTGACCGCACGCCGTCCGACATCCCGCCGATCAAGACCCCTGGCGAGCTCGCCAAGGAGCGCGGCGAGCCGTGGCCCCCGGTCGTCGAGGACACGCTCGAGGACGACTCTCAGCAGGCGGAGCCCGCTGCTGCCGAGCCGGTCACCGAGGAGTTGCCGTCGCCGAACGGGTCCAACGGCGTGCACCAGCCGGTGCAGCCGACGAACCAGGCGGGTCCGCCGAACTACGGCGCCCCGCCCGGATGGACCCCGGCGACCGTGCCCGGCGGCAAGCCGCACAACGTCTGGGAGCCGAAGAAGCCGCAGCCTGACCAGGACGAGCGGCAGTGACGGAGCAGAACCAGCTCGACGCAGACGCCGGTCTCACCCGCAACGGGGAGGCCGGCGTCTCCGCGCGGCGGGTCTTCGACCATGCGCGAGCAGAGGCAGCGGTGCGCGAGCTGTTGATCGCGTGCGGTGAGGATCCGGAGCGCGAGGGCCTGCGCGAGACACCCGCTCGAGTGGCGCGGGCTTACCGGGAGTTGTTCGCGGGCCTCTACACCGACGCGGACAGCGTGCTCGCGAAGACGTTCGACGAGAGCCACGAGGAGCTCGTCCTCGTCACCGACATCCCGATGTTCAGCTTCTGCGAGCACCACCTGCTGCCGTTCCACGGCGTCGCCCACGTCGGGTACATCCCGAACGAGGCGGGCCGGGTGACGGGTCTGTCGAAGCTCGCGCGGCTCGTCGACCTCTACTCGAAGCGCCCGCAGGTGCAGGAACGGCTGACCTCGCAGGTCGCCGACGCGCTGGTGCGCAGGCTGGAGCCGCGCGGCGTGATCGTGGTCGTCGAGGCCGAGCACCTGTGCATGGGCATGCGCGGTGTGCGCAAGCCTGGTTCGCGCACGACGACGTCCGCGGTGCGCGGGCTGCTGCGCACGTCCGCCTCGTCGAGGGCGGAGGCGATCGAGCTGATCAGGGGCCGGTTGCGGTGAGCTCGTTGCCGAAGCCGGGCCGGTGCGTCGTGATGGGCGTGCTCAACGTGACGCCCGACTCGTTCTCGGACGGAGGCCGCTACCTCGACCGGCGGGACGCGGTCGCGCACGGCATCGCGATGCACGCGCGCGGGGCCGACCTGATCGACGTCGGTGGCGAGTCGACCCGTCCCGGTGCCGAGCGCGTCGAGCCGGCCGAGGAGATCGCGCGCGTTGTACCGGTGATCCGCGCGCTGGTCGCAGAGGGCGTGCCGGTCAGCGTGGACACGATGCGCGCCGCGGTCGCGTCGGCGGCGCTGGAGGCGGGCGCGTCGATCGTGAACGACGTCTCCGGCGGCCTGGCCGATCCGGAGATGGCGTCCGTGGTGGCCGCGGCCGGGGTGCCGTACGTGCTGATGCACTGGCGGGGGCACAGCACGGAGATGGACTCGTTGGCGACGTACGACGACGTCGTGATGGACGTGCGCACCGAGTTGCTGGAGCGCGTCGAGGCGGCGTTGGCGGCCGGTGTCGCGGAGTCGTCGATCGTGCTGGATCCCGGCCTGGGTTTCGCGAAGCTCGGTGACCACAACTGGGAGCTGTTGCAGCGCCTGGACGAGCTGGTCGAGCTGGGCTTCCCGGTGCTGGTGGGTGCGTCGCGCAAACGCTTCCTCGGCACGCTGCTCGGCAACCGTCCACCGGACGGCAGGGAAGACGCGACCGCGGCGGTGTCTGCTCTTGCCGCGTTCAACGGAGCGTGGGGTGTGCGGGTGCACGACGTCGACCGGTCGCTGGACGCGGTCGCCGTCGCCGGTGCGTGGAGGCGGGGACATGGCTGACCGGATCGCGTTGACGGGCCTGAGGGTCCGCGGCAACCACGGCGTTTTCGAGCACGAGAAGCGCGACGGCCAGGAGTTCGTCGTGGACATCACGCTGTGGCTCGACCTCAGCTCGGCGTCCCGCACGGACGATCTCACCCAGACCTACCACTACGGCGAGCTCGCCGAGATGGCCGCTGTGATCGTCGGTGGCGAACCGTGCGATCTCATCGAGACGGTGGCCGGCCGCATCGCCGACGCCGCGATGACCGACACCCGGCTGCACGCCGTGGAGGTCACCGTCCACAAGCCGTCCGCGCCGATCCCGTTGACCTTCGACGACGTGTCGGTGACGATCCGCCGCTCGCGCAGGCTGGCGGCACCGCTGCCGAAGGAAGCCCGTTGACCCGCGCTGTCCTCTCGATCGGGTCGAACCTGGGCGACCGCTTCGCGTTCCTGCGGTCCGTCGTGGACGGGTTGCGGCCGTTCGTCGTCGCAGTGTCGCCCGTGTACGAAACGGCGGCGTGGGGCGTGGAGGACCAGCCGGACTTCTTGAACGCCATCGTGATCGTGTCCGCGGACGACGTCGACGAGTGGGGCTGGCTGCGGCGCGGCCAGGAGCTCGAGAACGCCGCCGGCCGCGTGCGGGAGAAGCGCTGGGGACCGCGCACGTTGGACGTGGACGTGGTTTCCGTGGACGGGGTGACTTCGGACCACCCGGAGCTGCTTCTGCCGCATCCTGGGGCGTTTGAGCGCGCGACGGTCCTCATCCCGTGGCTCGACGTCGAACCCGACGCGGTGCTGCCGGGCCACGGACCCGTTGCCGCGCTGCCGTTTTCGTCCGACGGCGTGCGTCGGCGCGACGATCTGGTGCTGACTTCGGGTTGGATGGACTCGTGAGGTTCACCCGCCCCCGCGACCTGGCGACGATTGCGATCATCGCCGGGCTGCTGGCCCATCTGCTGCTGCGTCTCGCGTACGACACGCTGCCACCGTTGCCCCGGCTGGCGGGGTCGACGCTCTTCGTCATCGCCGTGGTCGAGGTCGTGTTCGCGTTCAGCCTGCGGGCGCGGATCCAGCGTCGTCCTGGTGCCCGGCCCGTCGAGCCGTTGACCGCCGCCCGAGCGGTGGCGCTGGCGAAGGCCTCGTCGGTTTTGGGCGCGTTGATGTTCGGTGCCTGGACCGGCTTGCTGATCTACGTCTTCCCGGTGCGCGACTCGTTCCCGGAGGCGGGGAACGACCTGGTTGCGGCCGTTGTCGGGATGACTTCGGCCGTTGCCCTGACGGCTGCCGCGCTCTGGTTGGAACACTGCTGCAAGACGCCGACGGAGACGCCGGGGAAGGATTAGATACCCGGCCGTAGGGTCTCAGTCGCATAACTACGCGGTACCGTAGTGCGCATGACCGGGCGAGGCGCGTCGATCGACGGCGAGCAGGAAGATCACGGTCGTGGCTCCGGGCGATTGCTGTTAGTAGCGGCATTGACGCTCGCCCTGGCGGCCGCGGCGGTGCTCGTGGCGAGTGACAGCGCCCGCATGCTGCGCCTGGCCGTGGTGGCCGCGCTGTGGGCGGCGCTGGTGGGCGCCTTCCTCGCCGCCAAGTACCGCAAGCAGGTCGCTGAGCGTGACGACGAGGTGGCCGACCTCCAGTCCGTCTACGAGCTGGAGCTCGAGCGCGAGGTGGCCGCCCGCCGCGAGTACGAGCTCGAGATCGAGTCCGAGACGCGCAAGCGGATCGAGGAGGAGTCGCGCGCGGACATCGAGTCGCTGCGCGCCGACCTGAGAGCGTTGCGGGACAACCTCGAAGCCCTGCTGGGTGGCGACGTCCTCGTCGAACGCGTCGCACTGCGCGCCGAGTCGACCCGCCTGCGTTCCCTGGCCTCCGACGCCCAACGCCTGTCCTCGTTGCAGGAGAAGCGCGTCATCAACGCCAAACCCGCGATCACGACCTCGATGTCGGCCGCGGCGGAGAAGCCGTCCGAGCGCACCGAGCTGATCGAACGCGTAGCCCACGACGCCAAGGTGCAGCCGCCGCGCCGTGAGCCCGCCCGCCCGGAGCCGGCGCGTCCGGAGCCGACCCGCACCTCGCCCCGCCCGCAGCCGGCCGTGGTCCGCCGCGAGCCGGTGAAGGCCGTGAAGCAGGAGCCCGCGCGTCCGCAGCAGCGTCCGGCGGGCGCTGGAGCGGCAGCACGACTCGGCGGCGTCAACACGCCTCCCGTCTCTCAGCCGCCGACGGTCAAGGCACCGCCCGCCAAGCCCCAGCCCGTGCAGGCGCAGGCCCACCGCACCGAACGCGTGCCGCGCCCGCAGCCGCAGAACCGCGCCGAACCGCTGCCGCGCCCGGCCGAGCAGCCGAAGGCACCCGCCGCGGTCGCCAAGGCCGTCGAGACGCGCAAGCCGGAGCCGCGTTCCCGCGTGGCCGAGCGCACCGAGATGATCGACCCGAAGGCGTTCGCCGCCGAGCCGCGACAGCCCGCCGGTGGTGGCCGCCGCCGTGCCGACGAGCGTCCGGAGGCCGATCAGGACAGCGGCTCGTGGGAGACCTTGAAGCCGTCCAGCGGTGGCTCTTCCGGTGGCCGACGACGCGCCGACGACGACGCGCCGTCGCGTGAGACTTCGTCCAGGCGTTCGGCAGAGGACTCGCTGGTGTCGCTGCCGCCGTCCGGCCGCAGGGCTGCCGACCAGTCCTCGACCCGGCTGCCGGTGGTGCCGACCGGACGCCGGTCCGCGCCGGACGAGGCACCGGTCGCCGGCCGCAGGGTCGCGGAGGACTCGTCCACGCGCCTGCCCGCGGTCTCGACCGGACGCAGGGCAGCGCCGGAAGACCCGTCGGGTGCGCACGCCGACGGCAAGTCCGTGAGCGAGCTGCTGGCGTCCCTGGGCGGTGGCGACGCGCCTCGTCGCCGGCGTCGCCGCGACGACTAGTTACTTGTCGATGTCGCCGACGATGACGGCGAAGCTGCTCAACACGGCCGGCAGGTCGTCCACCGCGGTACCCGGCAACAGCGCCGACAGCGCCTGAACGTTGTTGAACGACGGCGTCCGGAGCTTGAGGCGCCACGGCGTCTTCTCGCCGCGGGACGACAGGTGCACACCCGAGGTGCCCAGTGGGGCCTCGACGCGCGTGTAGACCGAGCCCTCGGGTGCCTTGATCGCCTTGGGCAGGCGGACGTTCACCGGCCCGGAAGGCAGCTGTTCCAAGCACTTCGCCGCCAACGTCACGGACAGCCGTGCCTCGTCCAGAAGGCACCGCACGCGCGCAGCGGCGTCGCCCTCGGTCCGCACGACAGGCGTGACCGACAACGACTTGTAGGCGGGCAACGGGTCATCACGCCGCAGATCGAAGTCCACACCGCTGGCGCGCCCGATCGGCCCGGTGACGCCGTACGCCAACGCGTCGGCGTACGGCAGAACCCCGAGCCCTTCCAGCTTCGAGAAGTCGACCTCCAGCCGACTGACGTCCACAGTGGACAAGAAGTCGCCCACCCTGGACGTCCAGCCCGCCGGGACGTCCTCGCGCAGGCCGCCGATCCGGTTGAACATGAAGTGGATGCGGCCGCCCGACGCCTCTTCCATCAGCGACTGCACGCCTTCGCGGTACGCGGCGGCGTTGGGGCACAACGGGGTCAGGAAGACCATGTGCGCCATCAGCCGGTTGAGTTCGCAGAGCAGGGCGCGCAGCCACTGGGCGCGCGCCGGGACGTCCATGCCCGTCATGCGTTCGACGGCCAGCGCGACGGCCAGTTCGTTGCAGAACGCGGAGAGCCAGTCGTGCCGGTTGGCGAGCGTCAACACCTGGCGGTAGTCGCGGACCTCGAACAGCTTCTCGGCGCCGCGGTGCAGGTGGCCGACGAGCGGCTCGGCGGCGGTGATCACCAGGTCTGGTGTGACGGTCAGGCGCAGGCGGTAGGCGCCGTGGGCGGACGGGTGCAGGGGGCCCAGGTCGATCACGCGGTCCACGCCCAGGTACTGGGCGCCCGCACCCACGCCGACGGTGATCTGCTCGCTCACCAGAGCATGGTTTCACGCTCTCGCGCGGCCGCTCACGCCCTGGTGATCGCGAAGTAGAAGCACCCGTGCGAGACGCTGCGGACCTGGAGCGACTCGATCTCGGGATTGTTGAACAATCCTTCGATCACACGATCGAACGATCCGAGCTCCACCACCTCGCCGTCATGGATCTGACCTGCGGCGTTGTAGGAACGTAGAATCCGGGGATTGTTCAACAGTTCGACAGGAAGGCGATCCAACGAAGGCTCGTCGGGACAGTCCACGTGGGTGAAGATCGGTCCGACCTCGGCGTACGGTCCCTTGCCCGACGAAGGCGAGTAGCGGAACAACCAGACCGGCTCGTCCGGCAGCGACTTCCGCAGGCAGCAGCGCAGCGGCGCGTCCGGTTCGGAGGCGCGGTACTCGCGACCGGGGTCGGACAGGGCGGCGGACGTCGGCACGTTGTGGATTCGCATGCCGACAACGATCGTCCTCAGGACTCCGGAAAGCTGGCGGGATTCGGACGCCAGGGCGGCAGCGCGGGCAGCAGGTCCGCGACGGCCACCCCGTTGCCGTGCAGCAGCCAGCCGAACCCGCCCAGACCTGACGGGTCGCGCAGTTCGGCGACCCGCCCGGCTCGCGCCGCCGACTCCAGCCACTCCCAGCCCGAACCGGAGGCCGAACCGGCCAGGCCCAGCGCGGCCAGCGCATCCCGTTGCGACACCAGCACCCAGCCCCCGCCGGCGGCCGAGGCGGCCGAGTCGAAGGCGACGTGCGCGGTGATGTCGCAGGACCCGTCGAACACCGGCGGCACCTGACGCCCGGCGCGATACCCGGTCAACGTGAACCGCCGAGACGACACCAGATGCCCGTAGTCGATCGCCAAGGCCGCGCCGCGCACCGAAGAGACCGCGGCGGCCCAGGCGGCATCCCGGGGCGCCCCCACCTCGGCCTGCTCACCGTCACGCAGCGAAGGCCACCACCGGGTGATCCACGGATCGGTGGAAGGCCCGGTCACCACCGGGCACGGAATCGAGTCGAGCCACTCGTGCCCGACCAGCAGCCCGACACACGAAGGCACCTCGGAAACCCACCGAACCCCAGGCAGCTCAACGGGAGGACCGAGTTCGACAGCCGTCACGCGCAACCGGGACGCCAGCGATCCCGACGCCAGCCGACGCACCGCGAACGCCAGCTCACCCCCGCCCGCGCCGACGTCGACGAAGTCCACGACCGGGGGGAATCCGAGAGCGGCGTCCACCCGTGACAACAGCTCCAGAAGCGCCGTGGCCAGCTCCGGGCCCACCAGTGGCGACGTGCGGAAGTGCGACGACGGCTTCTCACCGCGCGCGAAGAAGCCACCTGGGCCGTACAGAGCGGAGTGCCAAGCGGCTTCCCAGTCGAACATCGGACAAGTGTGCATCTAAGGTCATTTCCCGTGACCGACGCCGACCTCACGCCGACGCCGACCCGCAAGCGCATCGAGCAGCGCCGCTGGACCGTCCTGTTCCCCGTCGTGGCGCTGATCGCCCTCGCCGCCGCCGGGCTGGTGCTGTTCGCACTGGGCACGTCGGCCATCGGCATCGAGCCGCTGCTGGTCGGTGCCGCCGCGGCGCTGATCCCCGTCGCGTTCGTGGTGAGCGCGTTCCTGTGGATCGACCGCTGGGAGCCGGAACCGGCGAAGATGCTGCTCTTCGCGTTCGTGTGGGGAGCGTGCGGAGCGACGATCAGCTCGCTCGCGTTCAACCAGACCAGCCGTGTGCTCGGTGACCTGCTCTACCAGGACGGCACGACGTTCACCGCCGTCGTCGGGGCGCCGATCGTCGAGGAGGCGACCAAGGCGGCGTTCCTGCTCGCGGTCTTCCTGCGCCGCCGGCACGAGTTCGACGGCGTCGTGGACGGCATGGTCTACGCGGGCATCACGGCCGCGGGCTTCGCGTTCACCGAGAACATCTGGTACTTCGGCCGGGTCTTCCTGGAGAACGGGCTCGGCAACATGGGTGGCGGCGTGATCGCGCTGTTCGTCCTGCGCGGGGTGCTGTCGCCGTTCGCGCACCCGCTGTTCACGGCCATGACCGGCATCGGTGTCGGCATCGCGGCGAGCACCGGCAACGCCACGGTGCGGATCCTCGCCCCGATCGGCGGCTACCTCACCGCGGTCGGCCTGCACTCGCTGTGGAACTTCTCCACGACGGTCGGCACCGGGTCGGACTTCATCAACCTGTACTTCCTGATCATGGTGCCTGTGTTCGCCGGTGCGGTCTCGATCGTGGTCTGGCAGCGCCGCAGGGAGCAGCGGATCGTGGCCGGCCAGCTGGCCGCGATGGCGCAGAACCGGTGGATCGCCAACAGCGAGGTGGCGCTGCTGGCCAGCCTCAACGGGCGCAGGAACTGGCTGCGGGCGGTCAAGCGCAAGTCCGGTGACGCGGCGGCCAAGTCCGTGAAGACCTACCAGATCGCCGTCACCGAGCTGGCGTTCCTGCGCCACCGCATCGAACAGGGAACAGCGGGTCAGAGCGCCGAGCACCGCCACGGGGTGCTGCTCGACACCCTGCACGCCGCCAGGGCGGCCGCACGCCGGTGAATCCGGTCACCGACCAGGTACATCCAGGTGAACGCCGGTCTACCCTCGGCGGCGTCGTCTGGTACCCGAACCGGGACTGGAACGTCAGAAGGAGTTAGTCGCATGGACGCGACCCCACGTCCGGCCAGGCTCGCCGTTGGTGTCATCTCGGCAGGCAGGGTCGGTTCCGTGCTGGGCGCCGCGCTGGCCAGGACGGGCCACGTGGTGGTCGGCACGTCCGCCGTCTCCCAGGCCTCCCGCAACCGCGCCGAGGAGCTGCTGCCCGGTGTCCCGATCGAGGACCCGACGGAAGTCGCCAAGCTCGCTGATCTCGTGCTGCTGGCCGTTCCCGACGACGAACTCGCGGGCTTGGTGAAAGGCCTGGTCGCCACGGACTCGCTGCGTGCGGGCCAGATCATCGTGCACACCAGTGGCGCCCAGGGCGTCAAGGTGCTCGAACCCGCTGCTGCGCTCGGTGCCCTCACGCTCGCGCTGCACCCCGTCATGACCTTCACCGGACGGTCGGAGGACCTGCAGCGGATGAGCGCCGCGTGCGTCGGCGTCACCGCTGCCGACGGCGACGAGGTGGCGTGGAGCGTCGGCGAGGCCCTGGTCGTGGAGATGGACGCCGAACCGGTCCGGGTGCCAGAGGCCGTGCGCCCGCTCTACCACGCGGCACTGGCCCACGGGGCGAACCACCTGATCACGCTGGTCCGCGACGCCGCCGACCTGCTCACCAACGCCGGCGTCGCCAACGCCGAGCGCCTGCTCGGCCCGTTGCTGTCCGCCGCGCTCGACAACGCGCTGCGCCACGGTGACCGAGGCCTCACCGGTCCGGTCGCCCGCGGCGACACGGGTACCTTGCGCAAGCACCTCGACGTGCTCGCCGCACAGGCACCCGAGATCCTGCCCAGCTACCGCGTGCTCGCCCGCCGCACCGTCGAACGGGCCGAGCACTCAGGGTTGCTCAAGCCCGACGCGGCCAACGACGTTCGCACCACTCTTGAGGACTGACGTGACCAAGCCACTGACCAAGGACGACTACCGCCCGGACGACGTCACGGTGCACCGCGACCCGCAGCGGCTCAACCGGGTCGTCCGCGCGCTGCGCAACGCCGGCCGCAACGTCGCGCTGGTGCCGACGATGGGCGCTCTGCACGCGGGCCACCGGCAGCTGATCCGCGAGGCCCAGGTCATGCAGAACACGGTGGTCGTGGTGTCGATCTTCGTGAACCCGCTGCAGTTCGGGCCGAACGAGGACCTCGCGAAGTACCCGCGCCAGTTCGAGTCCGATGTGGACATCTGCCGCGCGGAGCGCGTGGGCCTGGTGTTCGCGCCGTCCGCCGAGGACATGTACCCCGATGGTGCGCAGGTCACCGTGCACCCCGGTCCGCTGGGAGACGAGCTGGAGGGCGCGTCACGGCCCGGCCACTTCGCGGGCGTGCTGACCGTGGTGTCGAAGCTGTTCAACATCGTGCAGCCCACGTTCGCGGTGTTCGGGCAGAAGGACTACCAACAGCTGCAGCTGATCCACAAGATGGCGCGGGACCTGAACTTCCCGCTCGACGTCGTCGGCGTGCCGACGGTACGCGAGCAGGACGGCCTGGCGCTGTCGTCGCGCAACGCCTACCTGACGCCGGAGCAGCGCCACCACGCCGTCACGCTGTCGGCCGCGCTCACCGCGGGTGCCCACGTCAGCTCGCAGGGCGCCGACGCGGTGCTCAAGGCGGCGCACGACGTGCTGGCGCAGGTGCCGGAGGTCGAGCTGGACTACCTGGAGCTGCGCGGGGTCGACCTCGGTCCCGCGCCGGAGAACGGCGACGCCAGGCTGCTCGTGGCGGCCAAGGTCGGTTCCACCCGTCTGATCGACAACATCGCGGTGTTGCTCGGCGAAGGCGACGAGTAGGGGGAATGACATGTTCCGCACGATGCTGAAGTCCAAGATCCACCGGGCCACCGTGACGCAGGCCGACCTGCACTACGTCGGTTCGGTGACGGTGGACGAGGACCTGATGGAGGCCGCCGACCTGCTGGCGGGCGAGCAGGTCGCCATCGTCGACGTCACCAACGGCGCGCGGCTGGAGACCTACGTCATCCCCGGTGAGCGCGGCTCCGGCGTGCTGGGCATCAACGGCGCGGCGGCACACCTCGTGCACCCCGGCGACATCGTCATCCTCATCGCCTACGGGCAGATGGACGACGCCGAGTCCCGCACCTACCAGCCGCGGGTGGTCTTCGTGGACGCTGACAACAAGGTCGTCGACCTCGGTGCCGACCCGGCGCACGCGCCAGAGGGTTCCGGTCTGGTGAACGGCTCCACGAGTGCCCCGAATTCGTCACCGTCGTCTGAGACCGTTGAGGCGACCGCGCTGGACGCGCTGATCCAGGCCGAGAACTGAGGAACGCACCGTGCTGCTCGCCATCGACGTCGGCAACACCAACATCGTGCTCGGCCTGTACGACGGGGTCGGCGACACGGCCCCGCTCGTGCGCGACTGGCGCATGCGCACCGACGCACGGATGACCGCCGACGAGCTCGCGCTGACCATGCGCGGCCTGCTCGGCGAGTACGCCGACAAGATCACCGGCATCTCCGCGTTGTCCACCGTCCCCGCGGTGCTGCGCGAGCTGCGCGTGATGCTCGGCCGCTACTACGACACCGTGCCGAAGGTGCTGGTGGAGCCGGGCGTGAAGACCGGCGTGCCGCTGCTCGTCGACAACCCGAAGGAGGTGGGCTCGGACCGTGTGATCAACACGCTGGCCGCCCACCACCTCTACTCGACCTCGTGCATCGTGGTCGACTTCGGCACGTCCACGAATCTCGACGTGATCTCGTCGCGCGGCGAGTTCCTCGGCGGTGCGCTCGCACCCGGCATCGAGATCTCGGTCGACGCACTGGCCGCCCGTGCCGCTCAGCTGCGCAAGGTCGAGCTGGTCAGGCCGCGCAACGTGATCGGCAAGAACACCGTGGAGTGCCTGCAGTCCGGCATCGTCTACGGGTTCGTCGGCCAGGTGGACGGGCTGGTGCGCAAGATCACCGAGGAGCTCCAGCAGACCGATCCCGGTCCCGTGACCGTGATCGCCACCGGCGGCCTCGCGCCGTTGGTCGTCTCGGAGTCCTCGGAGATCGCGCACCACGTGCCCGACCTGACCCTGCTGGGGTTGCGGCTCGTCTTCGAGCGCAACCTGCCTACTCGCTGACGCGCACCGCCCGGAACACCTCCGTGCGCAGGGGGACGTCGAACGGCCCGTTCGACGTCTCCGGCCGCGTGCGGAGGAACGCGAGCATCTTCTCGTTGATCGCACCCCGCTCCTCGTCGTCGACGACGAGCATCCGCGAATGGGTGTTGACCGTGGCGACGAGCGCTTCCGGTGACTCCCTGCGGTGCGCGTGCGGGAACGTCCGCCGCTCCACCGGGCCGAACGACGGGTGCGTCATCACGCCCGTCGGGTCCTGCCGCTGCGACTCGACGCTCGTCGACGACAGCCGGTCGAACTCGGCCAGCCACGCGGAGTCCAGGTCGTGCTCGTTCCACATCGCCGCGACGACCCCGCCCGGCCGCAGCACGCGCGCGATCTCCTGCAGCGCCTTCGCCTGGTCGAACCAGTGGAACGCGGTGCCGACCAGCACGGCGTCCATCGTGTGGTCCGGAACCGGGATGTGTTCCGCGTGGCCGGGCAGCGCGCGCACGTCGTGAACGCGGCGCACGAGCTCGGACAGCATCTGCTCGTTGGGCTCCACGGCCGTCACGCGGTGGCCCTCCGCGACCAGACCCGCGGTCAGCTTGCCGGTGCCGGCGGCGAGGTCCATCACTTCCAACCGCTCCGAGGTGCCTAGCGGCTCCAGAGCCCACCGGATCGCCGCCACGGGATAGTCAGGCCGGTGTTCGGCGTAGGCCTCGGCCTGGTCACCGAACGAGTCCGCTCGCCTCGCGTGTAGATCCATCCGTCCAACCTAGTTCGTGGCTGTTCGTCCAGAATGGCGTGGTGGGGTTCTTCGCGGGGTTGGACGAGCTGGTTCGCACGTCCGACGTGGTGGTCGACCGGCCGCGCGGGACGGCTCGTCCGCGGTACCAGGATGCCGTGTATCCGCTGGACTACGGGCATCTGGGCGATACCACCGGCGGCGACGGGGACGGCATCGACGTGTTCGTCGGCACGGCTACCGGTGCCGGGGTCACCGGCGTGCTGCTGACGGCCGACGTGCTGAAGCGCGACGCCGAGGTGAAGATCCTCCTCGATTGCACGCCGGCGGAAGCAGAGCTTGCGCGTGCCTTCCTCGTGGATCTCGGAATCGGTGGCCACCTCGTGAAACGGGTATCCGGTTCGCTTTGACGGAACGGCCTTCCGTACCCTTCTCGGCGTGAGTGAGCAGCCGAAGCAAAACCCCGTGACCAGCGAAGAGGACCTGCCCGAGCAGATGCGCGTGCGCCGGGAGAAGCGTGCGCGGCTGCTCGCTTCCGGCAAGGAGCCGTATCCCGTCGAAGTCGAGCGCACGCACACGCTGCGCGAGATTCGCGACGCGCATCCCGAACTCGAACCCGACACGCAGACCGGCCAGATGGTCGGAGTGACCGGGCGCGTGATGTTCATGCGCAACACCGGAAAGCTGTGCTTCGCGACGTTGCGCGAAGGCGACGGCACCGAACTGCAGGCGATGCTGAGCCTCGCCGGCGTGGGTGAAGAAGCGCTTTCCGAGTGGAAGACCGACGTCGACCTCGGCGACCACGTTTTCATCCACGGCGAGGTCATCAGCTCGCGCCGCGGCGAGCTTTCCGTGATGGCCGACTCGTGGCAGCTGACGTCGAAGTCGTTGCGCCCGTTGCCGGTCGCGCACAAGGAACTCGGCGAGGAAACTCGCATTCGCCAGCGATACGTCGACCTCATCCTGCGGCCGTTGGCGCGGGACACCGTTCGGACCCGTGCGAACGTTGTTCGTTCTCTGCGCGACTCGTTCCACCGGCGCGGATTCCTCGAAGTCGAGACGCCGATGTTGCAGACGCTGCAGGGTGGTGCGTCCGCGCGTCCGTTCATCACGCACTCGAACGCCCTTGACATCGACCTGTTCCTGCGCATCGCGCCGGAGCTGTACTTGAAGCGCTGCGTCGTCGGCGGCATCGAGAAGGTCTTCGAGATCAACCGCAACTTCCGCAACGAGGGCGTGGACTCGTCGCATTCGCCCGAGTTTTCGATGCTGGAGTACTACGAGGCCTACGCCACGTACGACACCAACGCGAAGCTGACGCGCGAGCTGATCCAGGAAGCCGCGGAAGCCGTGACGGGATCGCAGATCGTCACCTTGGCGGACGGCACCGAGTACGACCTGTCGGGTGAATGGACCACGATCAGCATCTACGAGTCGTTGTCCGAGGCGGTTGGTGAGGAAATCACCCCCGAGACGCCTGCCGAGGTGCTGCGCAAGCTCTGTGACCGGCACGAACTCGAGGTCAACCCCAAGTTCGGGCACGGCAAGCTGGTCGAGGAGCTGTGGGAGCACCTGGTGTGCGACTCGCTCTACCTGCCCACGTTCGTGCGCGACTACCCGGTCGAGACGTCGCCGCTGACCAGGCAGCACCGCAGCAAGCCGGGCGTCGCCGAAAAGTGGGATCTGTACGTGCGCGGTTTCGAACTGGGAACCGGTTACTCCGAACTGGTGGACCCGGTCATCGAGCGCGAACGCCTCGAAGCGCAGGCACGTCTTGGCGCGGCCGGCGACCACGAGGCGATGCCGATCGATGAGGACTTTCTGCGATCACTGGAGTACGGAATGCCACCGAGTGGTGGTGTCGGAATGGGTATCGATCGGCTGCTGATGGCCCTCACGGGTCTGGGTATCCGGGAGACCATCTTGTTCCCGCTCGTTCGCCCTGAATGAGTAACTTTCCGGATGTCGATAGGTGCAATGCGGCACCCGTGCGCTAACCTGCCTCGCAAGAGGCATTAGTTGGCGTGCGGGTGACCGCGCATTCGGGGTCCAGGAGGATACGCATGGCGCAGAAGGTCACGGTGACCCTCGTCGACGACCTGGACGGCTCCACTGCGGAGGAGACCGTCGAGTTCGGGCTGGACGGTGTCAGCTACACGATCGACCTTTCTTCGGGGAATGCGGGCAAACTTCGCGATGCCTTGGCCGACTTCGTGGGAAGTGCACGTCGTGCAGGCGGTCGCAAGCGCGTTGGCCCCGGTCGTCCGGCCGGTGTGAAGGCGCGCCCTGCATCGGCGGATCGTGAGCAGAACCAGGCCATTCGCGAGTGGGCCCGCAAGCAGGGCATGAAGGTGTCGGACCGGGGCCGCATCCCGGCCGAGGTGCTCGACGCCTACCACCAGCAGGGCTGAAATTCGGTAAATCACGAAGGGGTTCCGGGATGATTCCTGGAACCCCTTCGTGTTATTTGGGTGACTGATCAACTACGGGCTGGATCGACTCCGAATCCCTTCGCGAGGTCGTCGAGCATCGCGTGTGCACCCTGAAGGCTGACCGAAGAGACCCAAACGACATCGGAGACGTCCTGCTTCTGGCCTTTTAGTTGACTCCACAACGGGTTGGTCAAATATTGTTCCTTGATCCTCTCCGTTTCGCCCTTCGGGTCCGTCCAGGCGGAGACGAAGATCCGCTCGGCGTCGAGCGAGGAGATCTGCTCCTGGCTGAGGTCGACCGCGATCTTCTCCGAGGTCGGTTGCCCGGCGGGGCGGGCCAGGCCGGCGTCGGCGAACAGGACACCGCCGGGGAACGACTTCTCCGTGTACAGCCGCACGGTCTGCTCACCGCCGACGAACCGCGCCAGCGAGATCGACGGGTTGTGGCCGGCCTTGGCGCGGATGGCGTCGCCGACCTTCTTGGCGCGTGCCTCGTAGTCGGCGATCTTCTTGTTCGCCAGCTCCTCCTTGCCGAGCGCCTTGCCGAGCAGGCGGATGTTGTCCTTCCACGTCGGCCCGGTGGTCGTGCTGAACACCGTCGGCCCGATCTTGGACAGCTTGTCGTAGATCTGCTCGTGCCTGACCTTCGCGGACACGATCAGGTCCGGGCCGATGGTGGCGAGCTCCTCGAGGTTCGGGCTGGCCAGCTCACCGACCGCCTTGGCGTTCTTCGCGTACTTGGCCGCGTCCGCCGCCAGGTACTCGGGCAGGGAGTCGGTGCGGTAGCGGGTGTACGCGACGACCTCGGTCTCCAGCGCCAGCGCGGCGTCCACGTAGCTGGAGTCGAGCGCGGCGACCTTCACCGGCCGGTCCTTGATCTCGGTCCTGCCCATCGCGTGCTCGATCGTCACCGGCTTCCAGCCCTGGTCGGCTGGCGCACTCGGGCTCGTCGTAGCCGTCTGGCCACAGGCGGTGAGCGCGAGCAGCGCCACACTGATCAGAGCTGGTCTTCGCATCGGTGACTCCAGAAATTCGGTTAGGCTTACCTGGCTTTCGCCGAGCATATGTCGGGCATTTGGAGGGGTGGGCATTGGGCCGTAAGTCGTTGGTCGGCCTGCTCTTCCTGCTGATCGTGCTGGTCGCCGTGTGCCTGGCTAGCATCGCGATCGGCTCGAAGGAAATCCCGCTGTCCGGGGTGTGGCACGGCCTCTTCACGCCGACCGGGGTCGAGGACGACGTGGTGATCCGTGAACTCCGGATCCCGCGCACGCTGCTCGGCATCGTGGTGGGCGTCGCTCTCGGCGTGGGCGGCGCGCTGATGCAGGGTCACACGCGCAACCCGCTGGCCGACCCCGGCATCCTCGGCGTCACGCACGGCGCCGCGCTCGCCGTCGTGCTCTCGATCTTCCTGCTCGGCGTCTCGTCGCTGGTCGGCTACATCTGGTTCGCCTTCGCCGGCGCGATGATCGCGAGCGTGGTGGTGTTCCTGCTCGGCTCGGCGGGCAGGGGCGGTCCGTCGCCGGTGACGCTGGCGTTGGCCGGTGCCGCGGTCTCGGCCCTGATGCACGGCCTGGTGTCGGCGATCGTGCTGCTCGACCAGCAGTCGCTCAACGCGTTCCGGTTCTGGCAGGTCGGCGCCATCGCGGGCCGCGACCTCACGGTGCTGAACCAGGTGCTGCCGTTCCTCGTGGTAGGCCTCGTGATGGCGGCGCTCAACGCGCCCGGGCTCAACGCGTTGTCGCTGGGCGAGGACGTGGCCAAGTCGCTGGGCGTGCGCGTCGGGATGACGCGGACGCTGGGCATCGTCGCCATCACGCTGCTGGTGGGCGGGGCTGTCGCGGCGTGCGGGCCCATCGGGTTCATCGGTCTCGTCGTGCCGCACGTGGCACGCGCGTTCACGGGTCCGGACTACCGCTGGCTGCTGCCGTTCTCCGCGGTGGTCGGCGCGATCCTGATCCTGCTCGCCGACATCCTCGGCCGCGTGGTGGCCCGTCCGTCCGAAGTGGAGGTCGGCGTGATGCTGGCGCTGCTCGGCGCGCCGTTCTTCATCTTCCTGGTGCGCCGCAAGAAGCTGGTGAAGATTTGACCGCGCTGAGGCTGGGAGTCACATCGTTCAAACTGCGCCGCCGACCAATGGTGGTCGTGGCGGTCGCACTCGTGCTGCTGGCAGCCGTGCTGGTCGTCGACATCATGATCGGCGACTTCCCGCTGACCGCCGCGCAGGTGATCGACACACTGCTCGGCGGAGGGACCAGGCGCGACCAGTTCGTGGTGACGGAGCTGCGGCTGCCGCGAGCGTTGACCGGCCTGCTCGTGGGCGGCGCGCTCGGCCTGTCCGGCGCGATCTTCCAGGCGATCGTGCGCAACCCGCTGGCGTCGCCCGACATCCTGGGCGTGACGTGGGGCGCCGGCGTGGGCGCGGTCTCCGTGATCACCTTCGCCGGCTCGCTCGGCGTGGTGACCGGCGGCGCGGCGTCGATCGGGCTGCCGCTGGCCGGTCTGGCAGGCGGCCTGACCGCCGGGCTGCTGGTCTACGCGCTGGCGTGGCGGCAGGGCATCGAGGGCTTCCGGATGGTGCTGATCGGCATCGGCATCACCGCGGTCGCCGGCAACTTCACGCAGTACCTGCTGACCGTGGGCGACGTGCAGGACGCCGGCCGGGCGATGGTGTGGATCACCGGCTCGCTGAACGGACGAGGGTGGGAGCACGTCGTACCGGTCGCCCTCGCGCTGGTCGTGCTGGTTCCCGTGGCTCTGATCGGCGGGCACGTGCTCGGCGCCCTGCAGTTCGGCGACGAGACCTCGCGCGGGCTGGGCGTCCGGGTCAACGTGGCGCGGTCGTTCCTGATCATCGTGGCGATCGTGCTGGCGTCCGTGGCCACCGCCGCGGCCGGTCCCATCGCGTTCGTCGCGCTGGCCACGCCGCAGATCGCTTTGCGGCTCGCCGGAACCGCTCAGCCGCCGCTGTTCGGGTCTGTCCTGGTGGGCGGCGTGCTCGTCATGCTGTCGGATCTGGTGGCACGGACCATCTATCGCATCGAGCTGCCGGTCGGGGTGGTCACCGCGGTGCTCGGAGCGCCTTATCTGATGTACCTGCTGGTACGGAGTCGCCGGGAGGCGCGGGTATGAGTGTGCGTCTTGAGGCTTCGTCGCTGTGTGTCGGGTACGGGGAGCGGCTGGTCGTCGACACCCTGGACCTGTCGGTGGTCGGCGGGACCGTCACCGCGGTGATCGGGCCCAACGGGTGTGGCAAGTCGACGCTGCTGCGTGCTCTTGGGCGGTTGCTGCCTGCACGGTCGGGTGCGGTTCTGCTGGACGGCAAGCAGATCGACCGGATGCCCACTCGGGAGGTGGCTCGGGTGCTGGGGTTGTTGCCTCAGGCTCCGTCGGCACCTGAAGGGCTGACTGTGGCCGATCTGGTCGCTCGTGGGCGGCATCCGCATCAGTCCTGGTATCGGCAGTGGTCCTCGGATGACGAGGCTGCTGTTGATGCCGCGTTGGCGATGACCGGGATCTCGGACCTGGCTGAGCGGACCGTGGACGAGCTGTCCGGTGGGCAGCGGCAGCGGGCGTGGATCTCCATGGCGTTGGCGCAGGGCACGGATCTGTTGCTGCTGGACGAGCCGACCACGTACCTGGATCTTGCGCATCAGATCGACGTGTTGGACCTGGTGCAGGAGTTGCACTCCAGCATGGGGCGGACTGTCGTCATGGTGTTGCACGATTTGAACTTGGCTGCTCGGTATGCGGACAACATCGTTGCCATGCTGGATGGGCGGATCGTGGCTCAGGGGGCGCCTGGGGATGTGTTGACCGAGGCCGTGTTGCTGGATGTTTTCGGCTTGGATGCTCGGGTTGTCGAGGATCCGGTTTCTGGAACGCCGTTGGTTGTGCCGGTTGGGTCTCGGCATCGGGTGCTGTAGGGAGCCGCCTGCGGCGTTTCGCGTGGGGGCCTGAGCTCAAGGGGACCCCTGCGCGAGCCTGCTGTGCCCAGCCAGCCTGCGTCAGGAGCAGGTGCGGGGGCAGGCCGTGCAGGGCTCGGCCTCCGGGAGCACGTAGTGGAAGCAGCAGCTGTTGCGCTTGCGCTTCCAGCCCTCCGTGGTGAGGTGCAGGGTCGAAGCGGAGACGAAGGGGTCGAGCTTCTCCGGCAGGATCAGCGCCGCGTCGGTCACGCCGCCGTTCTCGTCACCGCAGACCCGGCCCGCTGCCCAGGCGCCGTACTCCAGCATGTCGGTCGCGGCTGCCCAGAGGGTGCGGCGGCCGAAGCGGACCACCTGGCCGAAGGAGGCCACGAACTGGGCTGCGTGGGCGGCATAGCGCGCTCGGAGCAGGGCGGCAAGGGCTGCCTCGTTGGCCACGACGGTGGCTGCCGGGTGGTTTGAGGCCGGGTCGTCCGGGAGGCAGGCGAACTCGTCGGAGAGGACGGAGATGCCGTCCGGGTGGGGGCGGCCGTCGGCGTTGGTGCGGAAGGCGATGTCGGAGGGCTTGAGCGTGGGGACGCGGCGGGCCGTGTGGAAGAGGAGGCCCGCGATGGTGCCCGGGATGTGCAGGTACCAGCCCATGATGTAGCCGGCGGTGGCTCGGTCGTCGGACTCGCCGTACTGCTCGGCCATCCATTCGGCCAGGTCCTTGCGCCACAGGTCGAAGCGCGCGGGTTCGGCCAGCAGGTCCGAGCAGATCGTCCAGGAAGTCGGAGGAATGCCGAACCGGATTTCGGAGTCGGTCTCCAGGCGGGCGATGGACTCGGCCAGTGGCGTGAGCGCACGCGGGTTCTGCTGTGAGACCCTCGCAGGTACGGTCAACGCGCAAGTCCTATCTCATCTGAATGAGGCTTGCCTAACCTTACCCAAGGTTGCCCTTGCTGCGCCTGTCCGAGTGGTCCCGATCACAGGAGTATCGCTCAACGGTTGGTTGTTCGCGCTGAGCGGACATCGCCCGATCTGTGGAATCCGTTGCTCCCGACCTGCGTTGATGCGGGTGTCAGGGTTGGCCGGACGCGACTGTCCGCTGACGGGAACCACAGGCCTCGGTACCGCCCACTACAGTGGAGCCACGGTGCCGCGCTCACCAGGGTAGATCGGTGGAGCCGAGGACCGCCGACGCAGCAGTCAGGGAGTGCGAATGTTCGAAAGGTTCACCGACCGCGCGAGGCGGGTGGTTGTCCTTGCCCAAGAAGAGGCACGGATGCTCAACCACAACTACATCGGCACCGAGCACATCCTCCTGGGTCTGATCCACGAGGGTGAAGGTGTCGCCGCCAAGGCGCTCGAGTCGTTGGGGATTGCGCTGGAGGGCGTCCGCCAGCAGGTCGAAGAGATCATCGGCCAGGGCCAGCAGGCTCCGAGTGGACACATCCCCTTCACCCCCCGTGCGAAGAAGGTCCTGGAGCTCTCGCTGCGCGAGGCGCTTCAGCTCGGCCACAACTACATCGGCACCGAGCACATCCTGCTCGGGCTCATCCGCGAGGGCGAGGGCGTTGCTGCGCAGGTCCTCGTGAAGCTGGGTGCCGACCTCAACAGGGTGCGGCAGCAGGTGCTGCAGCTGCTGTCCGGTTACTCGACGGAGAAGGGCGCGTCGGAGTCGACCGGTCGTGGTGAGGGCACGCCGTCCTCGTCCCTGGTCCTCGACCAGTTCGGGCGCAACCTCACGGCTTCGGCCCGTGAGGGCAAGCTCGACCCGGTGATCGGGCGCACCAAGGAGATCGAGCGGGTCATGCAGGTGCTGTCCCGCCGCACCAAGAACAACCCGGTCCTCATCGGCGAGCCCGGCGTCGGCAAGACCGCCGTCGTCGAGGGGCTGGCGCAGATGGTCGTCAAGGGCGAGGTGCCCGAGACGCTCAAGGACAAGCAGCTCTACACGCTCGACCTCGGTTCGCTGGTCGCGGGCTCCCGCTACCGCGGTGACTTCGAAGAGCGCCTGAAGAAGGTTCTCAAGGAGATCCGCACGCGCGGCGACATCATCCTGTTCATCGACGAGATCCACACGCTCGTCGGCGCGGGTGCGGCCGAGGGCGCGATCGACGCCGCGTCGATCCTGAAGCCGATGCTGGCTCGTGGTGAGCTGCAGACGATCGGTGCGACCACGCTCGACGAGTACCGCAAGCACGTCGAGAAGGACCCCGCGCTGGAGCGCCGCTTCCAGCCGATCCAGGTGGGCGAGCCGTCGCTCGAGCACACCATCGAGATCCTCAAGGGCCTGCGCGACCGGTACGAGGCGCACCACCGCGTCTCGATCACCGACTCCGCGCTGGTCGCCGCCGCCACGCTGGCCGACCGGTACATCAACGACCGGTTCCTGCCGGACAAGGCGATCGACCTCATCGACGAGGCGGGCGCTCGCATGCGCATCCGCCGGATGACCGCGCCGCCAGACCTGCGCGAGTTCGACGAGAAGATCGCGGACGTGCGTCGCGACAAGGAGTCCGCGATCGACGCGCAGGACTTCGAGCGCGCGGCCAAGCTGCGTGACGCGGAGAAGCAGCTCCTGGGCCAGAAGGCCGAGCGGGAGAAGCAGTGGAAGGACGGTGACCTGGACGTCGTCGCTGAGGTCGACGACGAGCAGATCGCCGAGGTCCTCGCCAACTGGACCGGCATCCCGGTGTTCAAGCTCACCGAGGAGGAGACCACGCGTCTGCTCCGCATGGAGGACGAGCTGCACAAGCGGATCATCGGCCAGGTCGACGCGGTCAAGGCCGTGTCGCAGGCGATCCGCCGCACCCGCGCCGGCCTGAAGGACCCGAAGCGCCCCTCCGGCTCGTTCATCTTCGCCGGCCCGTCCGGTGTCGGTAAGACCGAGCTCTCGAAGGCGCTGGCGAACTTCCTGTTCGGCGAGGACGACGCGCTCATCCAGATCGACATGGGCGAGTTCCACGACCGCTACACCGCGTCGCGGCTCTTCGGTGCCCCTCCCGGTTACGTCGGCTACGAAGAGGGCGGCCAGCTCACCGAGAAGGTGCGCCGCAAGCCGTTCTCCGTCGTGCTCTTCGACGAGATCGAGAAGGCCCACCAGGAGGTCTACAACACGCTGCTCCAGGTGCTGGAAGACGGCCGCCTGACCGACGGTCAGGGCCGGACGGTGGACTTCAAGAACACCGTCATCATCTTCACGTCGAACCTGGGCACGTCCGACATCAGCAAGGCAGTCGGCCTCGGCTTCACCTCGGGTCAGGACACCGCGTCCAACTACGAGCGCATGAAGAACAAGGTCAACGACGAGCTGAAGAAGCACTTCCGCCCCGAGTTCCTCAACCGCATCGACGACATCATCGTCTTCCACCAGCTGACTCAGGACGAGATCATCAAGATGGTGGACCTGATGATCGCCCGCGTCGAGACCCAGTTGAAGAACAAGGACATGGCCCTCGAGCTGACCGACAGGGCGAAGTCCCTGCTGGCCAAGCGCGGCTTCGACCCGGTGCTGGGCGCCCGCCCGCTGCGCCGCACGATCCAGCGCGAGATCGAGGACCAGCTGTCGGAGAAGATCCTGTTCGGCGAGATCCAGCCGGGCCAGATCATCATCACCGACGTCGAGGGCTGGGACGGCGTGTCCGACGAGCACGACAAGGCGCGCTTCGTCTTCCGCGGCGAGGCCAAGCCGAACCGCGTTCCGGACGCCCCGCCGGTCGACCTCGCCGCTCCCGCGGCCACCGAGCCGCAGGAGTCCCCGGCGAACGACGCCGAGTGATCTAGCCAGCTGAGAACGGCCCCCGGGCACTCCGCCCGGGGGCCGTTCTCGTCCGCGGACTCAACAATCTCCGCTCACGGCACCTCTAGAGGAAGACGACCGTCCCTTTCTCCGCCGGAGGGCACATGGAGATCCTGGCGAGCCTGCTGCAACCACACGTCATGGTCGTCATCGCCATCTCGGTCGTCATGGCCGCACTGCTCCCGCATCGGCGCGCCCGCGCACGCTCGGAGGCGCTCGCCAGCCGATCTCCGGCCATGGCCGAGCTCGCGAAGACGCTGGACGGCTCCCTGTCCGGCCAGGGTCAGGCCGGCGCGTGGTCACCCCGGCTGCAGCGCTCGAAGCCGGAAGCCGAGCTGTCGCTGGACTTCCGGCGCGGGCCGTGGCACGTCCGCGTGACCGAGGCGTGCAACCCGAAGCCGAGGTTCACCGAAGCGCTTCTGGAGTACGAGCACTGGATCGAGATCGCGACGATGCCGGTGCCGACGCGAAAGATGCGGCTGGAGTTCTTCCCGCTGTCCTTTGAGGACGGATTCGTTCACACCGTGTGTCAGGGGCAGGTGCGGCCCGACGAACTCGTCTTCCTGGTCGACACGATCCTGGAGACGCTCGACCTCATGCCCGGCGTGGAGCCGAGGGATCCCACAGCGGTCGTCTGACCGTCTCGTCTGTCACGCGGGTCACTCAGCCACATCGGTTCGTCCGTTTCGCCGCGAACCGGAAACACCTCCTGCCACTATGGCGCCGCTCGCGATCACTGCGAGCCAGCGAAGCCCTGGGGGGAGGTTCTTGTGCCGTCGGCAGCATTCGAACAGCTCGTCGCTCAGTTCGAGCAGTTCCAAGCTCGAATGCAGCGCGTTGACCAGCAGTTCGCCAACATCGGCGAGATGCAGCAGCAGCTGACCGAGATGGAAGCGGTCGCCACCTCGGCCGACCGCACCGTGACAGTCGTGGCTGGACCGTCCGGCACCATCAAGGACATCAGGCTGACCGACCACGCCATGCGCAGACCACCGCAAGCACTGGCCGCCGAGCTGATGTCGACGTTGCAGCAGGCCGTCGCCGAAGCCGCTCGCCGCCAGGCGGACATCGTCGAAGGTGTGATCGGCACGGACATGAAGCTGTCCGACCAGGTCCTGGAAACCCAGGCGCAGCTCTTCGGAATGTCCAAAGAGGAACTTCGCACCGTCAGGGCGGAAGAAGCCGCACCCGTCGCCCCCGCACCGCAACGTCCCCCGATGCCGCCGCCCATGCCTCAGGTCGGCCCCGTCAGGCCGCCCGCACCGCCGCGCAGGCCCGCGCCCCTGCCGCACGACGACTTCTCCGACCAGAACATCATGCGCGGCAACCCGTGGAACGAGAGGTCATCGCAGCCGCCTCCCGCCGCACCGCCCAAACAGGACGGGAAGTTCCTGAACCTCTACGACGACGAGGACGGCCGATGAGCGGGTTCAGCGTCAACCCGGACGAGCTCAGGGAGTTCGCGAGCAAGCTCGACGGCCACCACAGCTCGGCGAGCAGGATCGCCGAGCTGATCGCCATGGCCGATGTCGGCGACAAGTCCTGGGGTGTCGTCGGAATCTTCGTCAAGGACCAGTACACGCAGATGCTCGGTGACCTCAAGGAGACGATGCAGGCGATGCAGGACGGCCTGCGGTCCGGTTCGGACAAGTTCCGCGACACCGCGGAGGGTTATGCGCAGCAGGAAGAGGCGTTGAAGCAGCTCCTCAACGGCATCCAGGTTGAGCGGGGGTAGCGCGGTCGTGGCGGAAGAACCGTACGACGTTCCCGGCCTGACCGGCGAAGAGAACCAGGTCAAGATCGGCGAGAAGACCACGGCAGAGAAGGCGGTCGAGAACGCACCGTTCTACGGCAGCTTCAAGAAGGCCTTGGAGGCGGCGGGAAACACCGGAGAAGCGGGTGGCATCACAGCGCTGGCGTCCGAAGGCAGCGCGCTGATCAACTCGTTCAGCGAGGCAGGGCAGATCGCGTTCGATCCGATCGGCTGGCTGGTCAACCAGGGCCTGAGCTTCCTGATCAGCATCTGTGAGCCGCTGGAGGATGCGATCCACTTCGTCAGCGGCGACGGCCCGGCGCTCCAGCAGGCCGGTGAGAACTTCGGCAAGCTGGCCGCGGGTCTCACCAAGCTGCAGGAGGCGTTCAACAGCGACCTGCAGAGCTCGGTGCAGAGCTGGGGTGGCGAAACGGCGGACGCGGCAGCCACGAAGTTGGGTGAGTTCGCCAACGGCATCGACGGGGTGATCGGCCAGGCCGGTGAGCTGTCCGAGTTGCTGCTGACCTCTTCGATGATCATGCAGGTCATCGAGGACCTCCTCAAGGCGATCCTGACCGAGTTCATCATCTGGCTGGTCATGATCTGGATCCCCGCGCTCGCCGCCGCCGTCCCCAGCTTCGGGTCGTCGACCGCCGCAGCGGGAGCCCTGACCGGTGTGCGGGCCGCGACGACGGCGAGCCGGGTGTCGCGCATCATCGCCAGGCTCAAAGCGTTCCTGAGCAAGATCGTGCAGTTCCTGCGCAACCTGGTGACCAGGACCAAGAACGTGGGCACCGCGATGAAGAAGGCCATGGCGGACAAGAAGGCCAACGTCACGGTCGCGGACGATGCCGTGAAGAACCTCGGCAAGCGCGATCTGCACAAGGGCTGGGTTGACAAGATGAACAGCTCGAAGGGAATCGTCGGCGAACGGGTGAACCAGGGCTTCTGGCGTTCGATGGGTGAAGCCGTCGGCATAGAGGCGGCTGCGCAACTCGACGGACGTAACGAGAAGGGGCTGCGCAACACCTCGCTGCAGCAGCAGGCCAACGAGGCGCGCGATACCGGGACCGACTACTCGAAACAACAGATCAAGGGCTACCTGGACATCTGATGGACAACGTGAAAAAGGGTTTGCTGGACCTCCTGCTCAGCCCCACTTTCCTGGCCATGGTCGCCTTGGCGATCGTGTTCCTCATCGTGCGACGGTGGTTGAACTTCCGCACTCACCGGAGGACCCGGGCCGAGCAGGTCGCCGCGCTGACTCCACTGGCGGACAGCATCGGCGGGCAGGTGATCGCGCCAGGGGGCGATACCGCCGCGTGGTCGGCAGGTGTCCGCGGGCCGGTTGTCGAACACGTCGAAGGCTTTTTCGCGACGTTGCTCCGGCGGTCGAAACCGCGGTGGGACCTGGCACTGGACGTGCAGCGTGGCCAGTGGCACGTCCGGGTCACCGAGGCGTCGGTACGGGTGAGCAACCCCGCCGGCTACGGAGTGAAGTGGGTTCAGGAGCACCGGATCGAGGTGGCCACAGCGCGCATGGCCCCGATGCGGATCATCCGGCCGTCCAAGTACACGAGCAGCGGAAACCCGCTCACGCCTGAGCAGATCGAAAGACTGTGGACAGGCTTTGTGTCCAAGCCGCCGTCGACGGCGCAGAACGATCACGTCGAATGGCATCGAGTGCGGCTGGCGCCACCGATGGACCAGGAGTTCTTCGCCTACGGCAGCGATCCTGCCGCTGCGAGCAGGGAGCTGAACTTCGATGCGCTGCACTGGCTGCTGGACCGGGAGAACGATCTGCCGGTCGAGGCGAGTCGCTTGCGGCTGACGTTCGAGTCAGGGTTCGTGTACATCGTCCTGAGCGACCACATCGAACCGGATCAGTTGATGGGCGTGGTCGACACGATCTGCGGGCTCCTCGACCGCATGCCCGGTGCGCGGCCGAGGCACCCCGCAGCGGCGGTGTGAGCCAGCGCGGCGTCACGGCGTAGCCCACCAACACGATCTCCGCCAGGTCGAGCGGGTGGAAGCGGAACGGATGGTCGTCGTCCTCCTCCAGCTGTTCGAGGAACTCCGGGTCGCCCGCCAGGTACTTCTCCTCGAACGGCAGGGGAGCACGATGTCCTCGATCACGCCGCTGTCGGGCGACAGGCTGAACGAGCGGCGCAGGGTGCCGCCGGGCTCCCAGATCGCGTCGGCGAAGAAGTCGACGACGCTGTGCATCGCGTGCAGGTAGAGGGTGCGGCCCGCGGCTTCGCGGACGAAGTGCGGGGGCAGGTGGGTCGGGGCGTCGTTCGCGGCGTCCCTGGTGCAGACGATGGCCAGGCCGGGGAAGACGGCGGCGTAGACCTCGCCCTTCGGTGGGTTGGCCGCGTCCAGGCAGCCGTCCGCTATCGGGTGGATTTCGTGCGACGGGTAGAGCCGCTGGATCAACGCCGACGTGGCCTCGCGGGCAATCTTCGGTGACGCGCGCAGGACCTTCTGACGTCGTCGGATGCGTAGAAGAGCAGCCAGTCCGCGGTTCCCATGAGACTCCCGTCCGGTCGGTGTGTGCTCAGGATGCCGGAGGGGTCTGACAACTTCGGCAGGCAACGCGAACGGGCCGTCGGCCGTCCCTTGGCTGTGGGGACCACACCGGAGACTGACGAGCACTCGGCGAGACTGCGCGACGTGGTCACCACCGAGGTCAAGGCACCGCGGAACGGATTCGCCACCTTTCTGCTGGTCGTGTGCGCGGTCGCGTTCGTCGCGGCTGCGATGGTCAGGGTTCTCGGGATCGATGGCGCCAGGTACATGGTCGCCACGACGTCGCTGATCCCGTACATCACGGTCGTAGGGCTGCTCATCGGCCTGGGGGCGTTGTTTCGCAGGAGGTGGGCCGTTGGGCTGACGATGACGCTTGTCGGGATTGTGCTGGTGGCGAACGTGGCGCCGCGGGCGTTTTCCGACTCGCGGCCGAACGGGGTGGGGCAGCAGGTCAGGTTGATGACCTCGAACCTTCTCACCGGTATCGCGGACGCCGACTTCATCGTCAGGGAGGTCAGGGCTCGCGGCATCGACATCCTGGCCATGCAGGAGCTCACGCCCGAGATGGTGCGGGATCTCGAACGGGCGGGCCTCAACCAGGTGTTGCCCAACCGGGTCTTCCTGGCCGAGCCGGGTGGGTCGGGTAGCGGCATCGCCTCGAAGTACCCGCTCTCGCGCCGGGATCTCACGCCGCCGGGCACGTTGCAGCAGGCGGGTGCGCTGGTGGACCTGCCGGGCAAGGACATCGAGGTCGTGTCGGTGCACCCGTTGCCGCCGGTCGTGACCGAAGGGCCGGAGGCGTGGCAGCGCGAGCTCGCCGGGCTGCCCAGCCGCGACAGCACGGGCGCGATCAGGGTGCTCGCGGGTGACTTCAACGCGACGCTCGACCACGTGGGCATCACGCGGCTGCTCAACAAGGGTTACGTGGACGCCGCTGACCAGGTCGGCAAGGGGCTGATCCACACCTGGCCGAGCAACAGCGGGTTCTGGCCGCCGCCGGTGACGATCGACCACGTGCTGGTGGACTCGCGGTGCCCGGTGGACACGCTGGACGTGTTCGACGTGCCCGGCAGCGATCACCGGGCCGTCGTCACGCAGTTCGTCGTGCCAAGGCTGTGAGGGCTTCCAGCGCGCCCACCGGCAGGGAAACGCCTCGGCCGTGCCGGACGGCGGGCTCGCGGGTGTTGATCCGGATCAGCGAACCGGAAGCGGCGCTGGCCAGTTCTGCCTGACGCCGCACGGTCGGCACCGCGGTACCGGCACCGATCTCGAGCACGACCAGGTTCTGCTGCGTGCGTCGCCAGGCCGTCAGCGCGTCGAGCTGCGACTGGCTGCGGTGCGGCACCCAGCCCCAGTCACCGAACATCAGGATGTTGGGCCGTGCCAGGCCGCCGCACGACGGGCACGACGGCAGCGTGCCCACCGCGCGCATCGTGGACGGGTCCACGGAGACGTCGAACGAGCACTCCCAGATCTCGTCGGTGCACGGTTCCACGCACTGGGCGTGGTGGATCGAACCGTGGACCTCTGCGACGTCCGTGAAGCCCGCCTTCTGGAACTGGCCGTCCACATTGGACGTGAAGACGCGGGCACCCCAGGAGCGCAGGATCTCGAAGCCCTCGTGCGGCACGGTCGCGCGGTACAGGCCGAGCCGGTGGCCGTAGAAACCCCACGCCAGCGCGGGATCGTCGGCGAAGTGCACCGGGTCGGCGATCTCCTCGAACTTCAGCCCGAGGCGCTCGTAGGGCGGGTAGGCCCGCCAGAAGCCCTCGGTGCCGCGGAAGTCCGGCAGACCCGAGTCGACGCCCATGCCGGCGCCGGCACAGACGAGCACCGCGTCCGCACCGGCGATCAGCTCGGCTGCCTGGCCGTAAGCGTGGTCGAGCTCTGTCACTGCTTGGGCTTGCTCCCCAGCACGACCTCGAACTCCAGCAGATCGGCACCGGTCGACACGGGCTTGGCGCGCTCACCGGAGTGCGCAGCCTGGCCGGCCTGACCGTCGCGCCACGCGACGAAGTCCTCGTGGGTCTCCCAGTGCGTCACGACGAAGTAGCGGTCCTCTCCCGCGACCGGGCGCAGGAGTTCGAAGCCGAGGAAGCCGGGCTGGTCGTCGACCGCGCCGAGGCGGGCGGCGAACCGCTTCTCCAGCTCGGGGCCAGCGCCCTCGGGAACCTTGATCGCATTGATCTTCACGACTGCCATGCGACCCACACTAGCGCCGTGGCCCGGCAAGTCTTCAGACCACGGCGCTAGCGCCGCACACCGACAGGCAGCAGGTACTGGTCTTCCGGGATGCCCGAGCCCCGGAACCACGCCGCGAAGAACCCGTCCAGCTGCTGTCCGGAGGCCTCCTTGAAGTGGCTCTCGAACTCCGGCCACGAGGCGTTCGAGTCGCGGTGCTTGGTCGTCCACGACTGCAGGGCCTTGAAGAACACGTCGTCACCGACCTGCTTGCGCAGCGCGTGCATCGCCATGATGCCCTTGTCGTAGACGCCCCTGAACTCGTTGCCCTTGCCCATGTCGTAGAGCTTCGGCGCCCAGAACGACGACCGGCTGCGCAGCTCCTCCACCCGACCGCGGTAGCGCTCGTCGAGGTCGGTGCCCTCCTTCTCCAGCCACAGCCACTGCGAGTAGGACGCCAGGCACTCGTTGAGGCAGATGTCCGCCCAGTTCTCGATCGTCACGGAGTCGCCGAACCACTGGTGCGCGTTCTCGTGCACGACCGTCTCCAGGTCCGCCCACGACGCGTAGACCGGCCGGGTCTGGGTCTCCAGCGAGAACCCGATCTGGTCGGCCACCCAGATGCTGCCGGCCGCGCGCTGCGGGTACCGGCCGAACTTCGTCTCCAGGAACGCCAGGACCTCGGGCAACCGTGCCTGGATCGGCTTCTTCGAGGAAGACGTGCCGGGTGCGTACGCGTCGAGCACCGGCTCGCCGCTCGGCAGCTTCCCGCGCACGATCTCGAACTTGTCGATCGCCACCGTGGCCAGGTACGTCGCGAGCGGCGTCTCCTCCGACCAGTTGAACGTCGTCCAGCCGCCGTCCCGCGTCACCGGGCCCTCGAGACCGTTCGACACGGCCGTCCAGCCGTCCGGGACGCGGGCCGCGAGCTTCAGGGCCGCCTTGTCGCGCGGGGTGTCGTTGGCGGGGAACCAGGTCGTCGCGGAGTGTGGTTGACCTGCGGCGAAGGCACCGCCGGTCGACGAGATCTGCCAGCCGCTGCGGCCCAGCGAGGCGTCGTCGATCGTCGTGGGCTTGCCGCCGTAGGTGACGACCGCGGTGAACGGCTTGCCCTTCGCGATCGGGGACGACGGCGTGATGACGAGCTCGTGGTCGCCCTCCTGCGCGAACTTCGCGGGCTGTCCGCCGACCTTGACGTCGCTGACCTTCAGGCCCTCCAGGTCGAGGTTGAACCGGGAGAGGTCGTCGGCGGCGGTGGCGGTGATGGAAGCGACGCCGTCCAGCTGCTGCGACGACGGGTCGTAGGTGATCGCCAGGTCGTAGAGCGTGACGTCGTAGCCGCTGTTGCCGTCCGTCGGGTAGTACGCGTCGCCCACCCCCGCGCCGGCCTCCACGGCTGCCTGCGGGGACGTCTCCTGGCGTTGTTGCTGCGCGGGGTCCCCGCCCGGCGTGCGGAACACGACGAGCAGGCCGGCGACGAGCACGATCAACACCAGGGCGATCAGGTACGGACGGGCCTTCATGCGTTAATCATCCCTGTGTCGGTGGTGGAGTTCGGCGGAACTGGGCAAGGTGTACTGCTCCTGCACGGTCTGATGAGCAGGGCCACTGCCTGGTGGCCGGTGGCGCAGTGGCTCAAACCTTTCGGCCGGGTCGTCGGCATCGACCAGCGCGGGCACGGCCGCAACCCGCAGCGGGGACCGTTCCGCACCGAGGACTTCGTCGCCGACGCCGCGAAGGCGATCGAGGACCTCGGCCTCGGACCCGCTGTGGTGATCGGGCACTCCATGGGCGGGCTGCACGCGTGGTGTCTCGCGGCGACCCGTCCGGACCTGGTCCGGGCGATTGTGGTCGAGGACTTCGCCCCGGACAACAGGGGCAGGACCGTCGACGAGTGGAAGTGGTTCTTCGACGCCTGGCCGGTGCCGTTCCAGTCGGTGGCGCACGTGACGTCGTTCTTCGGCGCGCAGGTGTTCGCCGAGTACTTCGAGGAACGCGAGGACGGCTGGCACCTGATCGCCTCGATGGACGACCTCTACGAGATCGCCGCCGAGTGGGGCACGCGGGCGTACTGGGAGTTCATCGACGAGGTGAAGTGCCCGTCACTGGTCATCGAGGCAGGTCAGGGCGGTCAGCTGCCGGGCCAGATGGAGGAGGCCGCGCGGCGTTCCCGAGGTCAGTACCTGTACGTGCCGGAGGCGGGCCACGTCGTGCACGCCACCGCGCCGTGGGTCTACCGAGGTGCCGTGGAGGCCTTCTTGAGCACGTCGATCTCGCCGGTCTGAGTGTCGACGATCGAAACCTCGCGGACCTTCGCGCGGATCGGCTCGACCGGGAAGACCTCGGCGAACGCCTTCTTCATCGCCTCGTCGTCGATGTCCGCGGCTAGCGTGCAGTGCGGCACCCAGCTGCCGGGCAGGTAGTACGCGCTCGGGTTCTTCACGTGACCGGCCAGCACATCGTGGATCGCCGAGTGCACGGCCAGCAGCTCGGCGTCGACGACAGCGGCGAGCATCAGCACGTTGTCGACCGTCGAGAACGTGCCGAGCGTGTGCAGCCAGAGATCCGGCATCCACAGCCGTTCGAGGTCCTCGCGCAGCTCCTTGCGGACCTTGGGACCGATCGTGCTCGCGACGGCGTAGGTGAGGTGCGGCGGGTACTCGTGACGTGCGCCGATCCGCCGCCACAGGTCACGGACCTGCTTGTCCGCCTCGTCGTCGAAGAACGCCACCAGCGCGTGCATCAATGCTCCCCGGGTAGCGCGAACAGGCCGTCTCGCGTCTGCTCGACCAAACCGTCGTCGAGCAGCGAGACCAGGCACTTCTCTCGTTGCGTGATGTCGTTCCAGACGATGTCGAGCTGCGCCTTGGGCACCGGACCGGGCGCACCGCGCAGCACGTCCAGGAGCTTGCCGCGAACCTGGCGATCGGTGCCGGCGAACTGCTGCACCTTCTTCACCGGCCCGGCATAGGCGGGGCGGCCGGCCAGCTGCCACGCGCACTCGGCGTACAGCGGGCAGTCCGCGCACTTCTGGTTCTTGGCCGTGCAGATCAACGCCCCGAGCTCCATCAACGCCGCCGAGAACACAGCGGCGTCCTCCTGGTCCTCCGGCAGGATGGCCTCGACGTCCCGGAGATCACGCTTGGTCGACGGCGGCCCGGCATCACCGGCACCGTGCACCGCGCGCGCAACGACCCGGCGGACGTTCGTGTCGACGACAGCGCACTTCTGCCCGTACGCGAACGTGGCCACCGCACGAGCCGTGTAGCTGCCGATGCCCGGCAGCGACTCCAGGGTCTCCACGTCCGAGGGCACGACATCACCGTGATCGCGGGCAATGGCGGAAGCAGCCTCGTGCAGCCGCAGAGCCCGGCGCGGATAGCCGAGCTTGCCCCACATGCGCAGCACCTCGCCCTGCGACGCCGCGGCCATCGCGCTCGGCACCGGCCAGCGCGCCAGCCACTCGTGCCAGATCGGTTCGACGCGGGCCACCGGCGTCTGCTGCAGCATGATCTCGCTGACCAGCACACCCCAGGCGGTACAGGAAGGCCGGCGCCACGGCAGGTCGCGTGCGGCGGTGTCCCACCAGCCCAGCAGCAACTCGTGATTCATCGCCCGCCATTCTCGCGCAAAGGGCCCTGCCGGTTTCCCGGAAGGGCCCTCAGCGCCAGAACTCAGGCGGCTTTGGTGTCGACGGCGTCGACCTCGCGCAGCTCACCGGTGTGCACGTCGTACACGAACCCGCGGATCTTGTCCGTGTGCGGGATGAACGGGCTGCGGCGCAGGCGGGCCATCGAACCGCGCACGCTCTGCTCGACCACCTTGAACGCCTCGACGGCCCAGGTCGGGCGCAGGCCGGTTTCGGCCTCCAGCTCGTCCTTGAAGTCGTCCTCTGTCACCATCTCCAGGCCGCAGTTCGTGTGGTGCACGAGGAGCACCTCGCGCGTGCCCAGTTTGCGCTGGCTGAGCGCCAGCGAGCGGATCATGTCGTCGGTGACGACACCTCCCGCGTTGCGCAGCACGTGCGCCTCACCCTGCTTCAACCCGAAGATCTCGAACACCCGGATGCGCGAGTCCATGCAGGTCAGGATTGCTACCTGCAGGGACGGCTTCGCGGACGAACGGTCTCCAGGAACCACGGTCCCGAGCTCGTAGTTCCGCTTGAGCAGTTCGTCGATCGCGGTCATGACACCTCCATGGCCTACCGGCGGACCCCCGCTCGATGGAACTTGAGTTAGTGCGCGTTCACAAGGGGTTTCCGGCCAATATCACGTTCAGCCGATCGAGCGATGCTCGCCTACCGCTCGATTCCACCCCGTCCGGCTACGTTCGGGCCGTGATCGAGCCCACCGGACCGCTGCCTTCCTCGGTGTACTGGCGCCGTCGTGTCGCCGCGATCGGTGCCGCACTGGTCACACTGCTGCTCGTGATCTGGATCGTCGGGTTCTTCGGATCCGGCGAGGACTCCGCCCAGCCGACCAACGCGGCAGCGGCGTCGTCCTCCAACCCACCGCCGAGCATGTCCGAGACGGCGGTTCCGTCGTCCTCGTCGACCACCGCACCGCCGTCCCCGACGGAGACCACGCCACCGCCTCCGCCGCCAGGCCCGCCGCAGCCCTGCCCGGACGACGTGATCGGGATCGTGGCGAAGGCCAACAAGCCCTTCTACACCATCGGTGACCAGCCGGAACTGTCGATGGACGTGGCCAACAACGGGCCGGTGCCGTGCATCAAGGACATCGGGCGCCAGCACCGCGAGCTGCAGGTCATGAGCGCGGACGGCGCGACGCTGCTGTGGTCCAGCAACCACTGCCTGGCCACGGCGGGCTCCGAGGTGCGGGTGATGCAGCCCAAGGAGCTCTTCAACTACGGCACGAAGTGGGCGGGCTCCACCTCGAAGCCGGGGTGCGGAGCGCACACCCGGCTGGGGCCCGGCGACTACCTGCTGGTGGCGAAGCTGGCCGGGAAGGCCAGCTCACCGGTGGTGTTCAGGCTCGAGTGGTGATCACGGACCGAACCAACGTTCTTCGGCTCCACCGCGCGGCGCGGCGGACGTCTTGCCGATGATCAGCTCGGTCGCGAGGTTCACCGACCGCGGCCGGGTCCGCTCGCTCGAGTCGAGCAGCAGCTTGCCCGCGGCACGGCCCTTCTCCAGCACCGGCTGACGCACCGTCGTGAGCGCGGCGGCCTCCGCCTCGCGGATGCCGTCGAAGCCGGTCACCGACAGGTCGTGCGGCACGCGCAGGCCACGTCGCGCGGCCTCGGTCATCGCGCCGAGAGCGAGCACGTCAGAGGTGCAGATCAACGCGGTGATCTGCGGGTCCTTGTCGAGCACCTGGGCGGCACCGGAGGCACCGGAAGCCATGTTGTGGTCGAAGCGTTCGACGACGGGCACCTGCGACCAGTCGACGCCCGCCTCGCTGAACGCCTCGGCCAGGCCGGACAGGCGGTTGCGCTGCACGTGGAAGTGCGCTGCGTGCTGACGTTCCGCGGTCACGAAGCCGTCGTTGCGGTCACGCGCGAGCCGCATGCACACGACGCCAACGCGGCGGTGGCCCAGCGAGAGCAGGTGCTTCGCGAGCTCGTACATCGCGCCGCGGTCGTCGATGCCGACCCGGTCGACGGTGCCGAGGTCGGGCTGGTCGCAGACGACGGTGGGAACGGGACGCTCCAGCACGGCGGCGAGGTGCGGGTCGTCGTCCGGCACCGAGTAGACGACGAAGCCGTCGACACCCGCGCGGTGGACAGACGCGACGTCCTCGCGCTCGGGGTTGGCCGGGACGAGCAGCAGACCGGTGCCGGCGTCCTCGCACGCCAGCGCGAGGCCCTCCAGGAAGCCGATCGCGGCCGGGTCGCGGAACGCATAAGAGAGGTTCTCGGTGAGCAACAGGCCCACCGCACCCGCCTTGCGCGTGCGCAACGAGCGCGCCACAGGATCCGGGCCGGGGTAACCCAGCCTTCGGGCCGTGTCCAACACCCGCCGCCTCAGCTCGGGGGAGAGCTGGTCGGGACGGTTGTACGCGTTGGACACCGTTGTCCGGGAAACGCCCAGCTCAGCGGCCAGAGAGGCCAGCGTCGCCGGACGTCGCACATGCATCGACCGCGCCATGAAGTGACCGTAACGGTTCAGAACCAATTCGTGAAGCGAGGGTGACCTGTGTCCCTCAAATGACGCATCCGCCCTGGTTGACCCATCTGCCTTGTTCAGAAGTTGGTCCAGACCAAACGGCATCTCACTTGGGTGGCGCCGTCGACTCCCGCACGACGAGCCGCGGGCGGAAGACGCGGGTGTAGTTGTCCCTGTCCTGCCTGCGGCGATCCGGATCCAGACGGAGTACGAGCTCGTCGATGGCGGCGGCCGCCATCTCCTCGATGGGCTGCGCGAGCGTCGTCAAAGCGGGCGACGAGTAGGCAGCCAGCGGAATGTCGTCGAACCCGACGACCGAGAGATCTTCAGGAATGGAGATCCCCCGTTGGTGTGCTTCGCGCATGACACCAAGAGCCATGTGGTCCGACGAGCAGATCACCGCTGTCGGCGTCACCGTGTCGAGCAACTGCCCCACGGCCACGCCGCCGCCTTCCGCGCTGAACGGCCCGTGCGCGACGTACTCCGAGCCCGCCGGCAGGTGGTTCTCCTCGAGAGCGGCGGCCCACCCGGCGCGCTTCAGACGTGAGGGGAGCGATCGTGCCGGACCCGAGACGAACCCGATCCGCTCGTGGCCGAGCTCGATCAGGTGCTTGGTCGCCATGTAACCCGCGAGCTGCTCGTCCACCGTCACGTCGGGCACGTCCAGCGCGGGCGTGGCACCGTTCAGGAAGACCATGTGGACGCCGTCGGCCACGAGCTTCGCGTAGTAGCTCGGGCGCGGCGCCTGACCGAGCGGCACCTCGACGTTGGTGATCTCCGGTGACACGAACACCATGCCCTCGACCCCGCGGGCCAGGAGCATGCGGACGTACTCCTCCTCACCCATCGGAGCGCCGCTGCGGGTGTTGCACAGCAGCGACGAGTAGCCGAGGCGGGCCGCACGCGTCTCCAGGGCTTCGGCGAACGCGGGGAAGACCGGGTTCGAGAGCTCTGGCACGAGCAGGCCGATCACGCCGGTGCGTTGCAACGCACCGAGGCCGCGCGGGGTGTACGGCATCTCCGCGAGGACCGACAGCACCCGCTGCCGAGTCTCCTCGTTGACGCCGGCCCGGCGGTTCAGCACGCGGCTCACCGTCGAGATGGACACCCCGGCTGCCCTGGCGATCTCGGACAGTCCGGACACGTTGCCTCCCTGCTCAGCTTGGGTCGGCGCAAGCCTGCCGCGTTCAGAAAAATTTTGCAACGCGCCCTTGCAAGACGGTGCCGTTACGGCTTGGTTACGGACGATGCCTTGACCTGACCATGGTTCCGGTAGTGAAATCGCCCGCAACATTGACGCAAAACCTTGCAAGACCCTCATCTCGCCGGGAGATGAGGCCCAGCTGGAGGGAACGGCAGCAACGATGCGACGGACAACCCTCGTGACCGCCATGGCGACGGGTGTCGCCCTCGTGCTCACCGCCTGTGGCGGTGGTGGATCGAGCAGCAGCGGATCCGACACGGGCGAAGTGACCTTCTGGGACACCAGCGGCCCCAACGAGAGCCCCGTGTTCAAGAAGATCGCTGAGGACTGCGCCACCAAGGGCGGCTACAAGGTCAAGGTTGAGACGCAGGCGTTCGACGGCGCGCTCAACAACTACAAGACCGCTGCTCAGGGTGGTCAGGGCCCGGACGTCTTCCGCGCGGAGGTCGCGTGGGTGCCGCAGCTCGCGAAGCTGAGCCTGGTCGAGGACCTGTCGGACACCGACCTCGCGAAGGACACCTCCGACTTCCTGGAGGCCCCGCTGGGCTCCACGAAGTACGAGGGCAAGACCTACGCCGTGCCGCAGGTGACCGACTCGCTCGCGTTGCTCTACAACAAGAAGAAGCTCGCTGACGCCGGTGTCGAGCCGCCCAAGACCTGGGACGAGCTCAAGGCCGCGGCCGCCAAGCTGGGTGGCGAGAAGGCCTTCTTCCTCAACAACGACGCGTACTACGCGCTGCCGTTCATCTACGGCGAGGGCGGCGACCTGGTCGACGCGTCCGCCAAGAAGATCGTCGTGAACTCCGCGCAGAACGTGAAGGCGCTGGAGACCGCGAAGGGCCTGCTCGACAGCAAGGCCGCGACCACGGCGCTCGACGCGACGAACTCGTACTCGAACATGCAGGCCGCGTTCTCGTCCGGTGAGGCCGCCATGGTCATCAACGGCCCGTGGGCCGTCGCCGACTACCTCAAGGGCGCCGCGTTCACCGACAAGGCGAACCTGGGCATCGCGCCGGTTCCCGGCCCGTCCGCGGGCAAGGGCAGCGCGCCCGTCGGTGGCCACGACTACGTGATCCGCAAGGCCACCAAGGCCAAGCAGTCGTCGATCAAGTTCATCCAGTGCATGGCGTCGGTCGAGTCGCAGGCCGCCATCGCCAAGGAGCTGGGCCTGCTGCCGAGCCGCAAGTCGGCCTACCAGAACGCCGACGTCAAGGCCAACGCCGTCGTCGCCGCGTTCGAGCCGGTCACCAAGGTCGCGCACGAGCGTCCGTGGATCCCGGAGGGCGGCGAGCTCTTCGACCCGCTGAAGATCAGCTACGCGGACTTCCTCGCCGGCAAGAAGGACGCCAAGGCCGCCCTTGACGACGTCGCCAAGGCGTACAAGGACAAGGTCGTTCCCGAGTACTCGATCGGCTGACTGGTGTTGAACGGCCGGGGCCTTCCGCCCCGGCCGTTCGCCTGAGGGGAGAGTCTCGGTGCGTCGGTTCCTGGACCGGTACTGGTACGCGTATGCGATGGTGCTGCCCGTCGTGGTGGTCATCGCGGTGTTGGTGCTCTACCCGCTCGCCCAGGGCGTGTTCTTCACCTTCACGAACATCAACGAGGGCAACATCGCCAACCCGGTCCTCGACCGGCCCGCGTCCTACGACGTGGTGGGCTTCAAGAACTACCTGAGCGTCCTGTCCGGCGGCGAGTCGTACGGCGCGTTCTGGGACACGCTCGTCCGCACGCTGATCTGGACGTTCTCGTGCGTGTTCTTCCACTACACGATCGGCCTCGGCCTGGCGTTGCTGCTGAACCGCCAGGTGCGCGGCCGCACGATCTACCGCGTGCTGCTGATCCTGCCGTGGGCCGTGCCCGCGTTCATCAGCGCGTTCGCCTGGAAGTACATGTTCAACGCGCAGTACGGGATCATCAACCAGGTCCTGCGCGCGGTCGGCCTGCCGGACCCGGTGTGGCTCGGCCAGTCGAACTGGGCACTGGTCTCCGTGATCATCGTGAACGTGTGGCTGGGCGTGCCGTTCATGATGGTGGCACTTCTCGGTGGCCTGCAGTCGATTCCGGGCGATCTCTACGAAGCGGCCGAAATGGACGGTGCCACGCCGTGGCAGCGGTTCCGGCACGTCACGCTGCCCGGTCTGCGTTCCGTGTCGTCGACGGTGGTCCTGCTCGGCATCATCTGGACGTTCAACATGTTCGCGGTGATCTACCTGATCGCGGGCCCGAACCCGAACTCCCGGATCCTGGTCACCTACGCGTTCGAGCGGTTCTTCTCCAGCGCGTCCCGTGACTACGCCATCGCGTCGACCTACGGCGTGTTGATCCTTTCAGTGTTGTTGGTGTTCGCCACGGTGTACCGGCGGGCGCTGCGCAAGCAGGGCGAGGTGTGGTGATGACGCTCGATGCTTCGTCCCTCCAGGTGGTCAAGGCTCCCGAGCGCCGGTTGCGCCGGGCGGACCGGTCCAGGGGCGCCTCGGTGTTGCTGCACAGCGCTCTGGTCGTCGCGTCGATCATCGCGGTGTTCCCGGTCTTCTGGGTGTTCGTCACTTCGCTGAAGCCGGACGCCCGCGCGGTCGAGCCCACCCCGACGCTGTTCAACCAGTCCTCTTTGGACAACTACACCCGCGTGCTCGCCGGCGAGAAGGGGGACTTCCTCGCCTGGTTCGGCAACTCCGTGGTGATCGCGTTGATGACGACCGTCATCGGTGTCTTCATCTCGGCGACCGCGGGCTACGCGGCGTCGCGGTTCCGGTTCCCCGGCAAGCGCCGGCTGATGATGTCGTTCCTGCTGGTGCAGATGTTCCCGTTCGCGGTGCTGATCGTGCCGCTGTACAACATCCTGCTCGCGCTCGGCCTGAACGGGACGTCGATCGGCCTGGTGCTGGTCTACTGCACGACCGCGGTGCCGTTCTGCACCTACATGTTGAAGGGCTACTTCGACACGGTGCCGGCGGACATCGACGAGGCCGGACGCGTGGACGGCCTGTCGCCGTTCGGCGTGTTCTGGCGGCTGATCCTCCCGCTGGCCAAGCCGGGCCTGGCGGTCACGTCCTTCTACGCGTTCCTGACCGCGTGGGGTGAGGTGGCGTTCGCGTCGGCGTTCCTGTCGGCGGCGGACGAGTCGAAGACGCTGGCCGTGGGCCTGCAGGTGTTCGTGCAGCAGAACAGGACGGAGTGGGGCCACCTGGCCGCCGCCTCCATCCTGGTCGCCATTCCCGCGATCATCGTTTTCTACCTGGTGCAACGGTTCCTGGTGACCGGCCTCGCCTCGGGCGCGGTCAAGGGCTGACGGTCTCCCGCACCGGCCGATACCGGACGTCCACCTCCGAGTGGAGGTCGTCGGTGTCGAGCCGGTGCAGGTGGATCGGCGCACCGCCGGGGTTGTCGTAGAGCCGGAGGCCGTCGCCGAGCAGCACGGGCGCGATGTGCAGGGCGATCTCGTCGACGAGCCCTCGTTCGATCAGCTGACGGCCGATGGTCGGCGAGAACACCTCGAGGTCCTTGCCGTCCGCAGCCTCGAGGCCGATCCGCACCGCCTCGGCCACGTCGCAGGTCAGGAACGTGACGCCCTCCGCAGGCGTCGCGTCCTCGGGGTGGTGGGTCAGGATGAAGAGCTTTCCCACGAACTGGCCGCCGTACGGGGCGCTGGGGTCCGGGACCTCCTCCCACCCCTTCCTGCCGCCGAGGATCGCACCCGTGCGCTCGGCGTAGGAGTTGACGAGCTCGGGCCGGCCGGTCGTGCGGGACAGCCAGCCGAAGCCGTTGTGCGGGTCAGCCACGAAGCCGTCCAGTGACATCGAGAAGTGCAGTCGCACGTTGCCCATCGGTTCACTCCCGTGTTCGGCCTTTGCAGGGGTGGACCGGTGCACCGCCGGAAACTCATCGGTCGTAGCGCTGCCTGGCCTTCTCGGCGACGGCCAGGTTGTGCTTCGACCACTCCGCGAGCTGGTGGAAGATCGGCGCGAGACTGCGCCCCAGCTCGCTGATCTCGTACTCCACCCGCGGCGGAACCTCCGGGTGGTAGGTGCATCTTGCGCGCCCGTTGACGCTGGAGCCCGTGCTGAACGGTGCGGACGCGTTGTTCCTGCTGTTCGCGGGAGACCTGCTCGGGCCGTCCACCGATGTGGCCGGTGTGCTGGACGTGGTGAAGGCTGCCGGCGTCCGCCGCGTGGTGCTGCTGTCGTCGCAGGGTGCCGGTACGCGGCCGGGCCTGGTGCCGCACTCGCGGATGGCGTCGTTCGAGGAGGCCGTGCGGCAGTCGAGTCTGGAGTGGACGATTCTGCGGCCGAGCGGGTTCTTCACCTACACCTTCACCTGGGTGCGGCCGATCCGTGAGCACGGCGTGGCCGCGGCGCCGTTCGCGGACGTGGCGCTGCCGTTCGTCGATCCGGCGGACATCGCGGCGGTCGCGGCGGTGGCGTCGCAGGGCGGGCACGAGGGGCGCACGTATGTGCTGACCGGTCCGGAAGCGCTGACTCCGGTTGAACGGACGAAAGCGCTTTCGTCGGCGATCGGGCGGGAGATCCGGTTCGTCGAGCAGTCCGTTGAGGAGGCTCGTGAGGAGATGCTGCAGTTCATGCCGCCGCCCGTTGTGGACGGAACGCTGGCAATTCTCGGATCGCCGACGGTGGAGGAGCAGCAGGTCAGCGGCCATGTGGAGCAGGTGACCGGACGTGCTCCCGCCCGTTTCGCCGACTGGGTGGCCCGCAACGTGAACGCCTTCTGAAACGTAAGCGCTTACGTCTGTTCCCGTAAGCGCTTGCAATGAATAGCGTCGCGCCCAGACAAGGGTGAAAGGTGCGTCACATGGCTGAGGTGTCCTACGTCAAGGCTTCGCGGATCTTCTCCGGCAACCCGCCGGTTCGCGCGGTCGACGAGCTGTCGCTCGAGGTGTCCGACGGCGAGTTCCTGGTGCTGGTCGGTCCGTCCGGTTCGGGCAAGTCGACCGCGCTGCGCATGCTCGCGGGTCTCGAGGACGTCGACGAGGGCGCCATCCAGATCGGTGGCAAGGACGTCACCAACGTGCCGCCGAAGGGCCGGGACATCGCCATGGTGTTCCAGTCGTACGCGCTCTACCCGCACATGACGGTCGCGGAGAACATGGGCTTCGCGCTCAAGCTGCGCGGCGTCAACAAGGCCGAGATCAAGGCGAAGGTCGAAGAGGCCGCCAAGATGCTCGACCTGACCAAGTACCTGGAGCGCAAGCCGAAGGCGCTGTCCGGTGGTCAGCGGCAGCGTGTCGCGATGGGTCGCGCCATCGTGCGTGAGCCCTCCGTGTTCCTCATGGACGAGCCGCTGTCCAACCTGGACGCGAAGCTGCGCGTCGAGACCCGCGCGAACATCGCGGCGCTGCAGCAGCGTCTCGGCACCACCACGATCTACGTCACGCACGACCAGGTCGAGGCCATGACGATGGGCCACCGCGTCGCGGTGCTCAAGGACGGCCTGCTGCAGCAGTGCGACACGCCTCGCGCGCTGTACGACCGCCCGGCCAACGCGTTCGTCGCGGGCTTCATCGGCTCGCCGGCCATGAACCTCAAGACCGTGCCGATCACGTCGGAGGGCGCGAAGCTCGACGGCGTCATCGTGCCGCTCTCGCGTGCCGCGCTGGACGCCGCCGGTGGTCTGGACGAGGTCACCTTCGGCATCCGTCCCGAGGCCCTCGGCATCGTGCCGTCGGGTGAAGAGGGCATGGAGATGACGGTCGAGCTGGTCGAGGAGCTGGGCGCCGACGCGCTCGTGCACGGTGCCGTCAAGATCGGCGACTCGTCGCAGCGCTTCGTCGTCCGCGTCGACGGCCGCACGCCGCCGACCCTGGGCCAGCACGTCAAGATCGCGGTTCGTGACCACAGCGAGATCCACCTGTTCCACCCCGAATCGGGCGAGCGCCTGGAGGCGTGAGTCACAGGTGAAAGGCCCCCGGCGTGAGCGTCGGGGGCTTTCTCGTGTCGTAAACTGAACTCGACAACGGTTTCCATTACCTGATCGAGGGATGGTGTGATGACTCTCCGCAACGCTCTGGTCGGCGCTCTCGCCGTGGTGAGCCTGGCCGCCTGCGGCACGACGAACACGCCGTCCGCGGACAGCGGCAAGATCCAGGTCGTCGCGTCCACGAACGTGTGGGGCAGCGTGGTCAAGGCTGTCGGCGGCGACGCGGTGGACGTCAAGGCGCTGCTGGACGACCCGAGCGCCGACCCGCACTCGTACGAGAGCAAGCCCGCGGACGCCGCGCTGGTCAAGGACGCCAGGCTGGTCGTGTTCAACGGCGGCGGCTACGACGACTTCTTCGCCAAGCTGATCACCAGCGACGCGACCAAGAAGGTCGAGGCGTTCCCGCTGCGCGACAACCACGCCGAGCCCACCAGCCCGGCCCCCACCAGCGAGGCTCCCAAGAGCGAGGCGCCCGACGCGGACGGCCACGACCACAGCGAGAACGAGCACGTCTGGTACGACCTGCACACCGTGCGCGCGGTGGCCGAGGCGGCCGCGAACGAGCTCGGTGCCATCGCGCCGGACAAGAAGACGACGTTCGAGAAGAACACCGCGGACTTCAGCGCCAAGCTGGAGGAGCTGGAGAAGAAGGTCGACGGCATCGGCAAGGGCAAGAAGGTCGCCGCGACCGAGCCGATCGCCCACTACCTGCTCGACGAGACCGGGGCGGACGACGTCACGCCCGAGGCGTTCAGCAAGGCGATCGAGGAGGAGTCGGACGTGCCGGCCGCCGCTCTCGCCGAGATGAACCAGCTGGTCGACGGCAAGCAGATCAACGTGCTGGTCAACAACACCCAGACCGAGAACCAGGTCACGAAGCATCTGGTCGAGAAGGCCAAGGCGGCGGGCGTGCCGGTCGTCGAGGTCACCGAGACCCTGCCCGCCGGAGTGACCGGCTACCTTGACTGGATGACCAAGCAGGTGGACGCGCTTTCGCAGGCGCTCAAGGCATGACCGCGATCTCGCTGCGCGGGGCCCGGCTGTCCTACGGGGACAGGGTTTTGTGGGACGGGCTCGACCTCGACGTCGAGCCCGGTGAGTTCCTGGCGGTCCTCGGGCCCAACGGGTCCGGCAAGACCAGCCTGATGAGGGTGCTGCTCGGGTTGCAGCCCCTGTCGTCGGGCACGGTCACGGTCACCGGCGGCAACCGGGCCATCGGGTACATCCCGCAGCAGCGAGCGCTCGAGGTGTCCATGACGTTGCGGGGCCGGGACCTGGTGGGTCTCGGCCTCGACGGCCATCGGTGGGGCTTCGGCCTGCGCAACCGCCGGGAGCGCAGGATCCGCGTCGACGCGGCCATCGCGTCCGTCAGCGCCACGAGGTACGCGGACGAGCCGATCGGCGTGCTGTCCGGCGGCGAGCAGCAACGGTTGCGCGTCGCACAGGCACTCGTCGGCGACCCGACCGTGCTGCTCTGCGACGAACCCCTGCTGTCCCTGGACCTCGCGAACCAGCGCGTGGTGTCCGAGCTGATCGACAAGCGCCGTCGCGAGGCGAACACGGCCGTCCTGTTCGTCACGCACGAGCTGAACCCGGTGCTGCCGTTGGTGGATCGGGTGCTGTACCTCGTCAACGGGCGGTTCCGGATCGGTACGCCGGACGAGGTCATGAACTCACGAACGCTGTCCGAGCTGTACCGCACGCCGGTCGAGGTCGTCCGGGTCCGCGACCAGATCCTGGTCGTCGGCGCGGGTGCCTGCGAGGAGCAGACCCACCACCTCACGGCGGAGGCCGCGTCGTGACGATCTTCGATCTGCTCGAGCTCGACTTCGTGCAGAGCGCGCTGGTAGCCGCGGCTGTGCTCGCGTTGGTGGCGGGTGTGCTCGGTCCGTTGATCGTCACCCGGAAGATGGCGTTCGCGGTGCACGGCACCAGCGAGCTCGCGTTCACCGGTGGCGCCGCTGCACTGCTGCTCGGTATCAGCGTGGGCTACGGATCGCTGATCGGTTCGGTGGCCGCCGCGTTGCTGCTCGGCTTGCTGAGTCGGCGCGACAGCGACCGGGACTCGGTGATCGGCGCCATTCTGGCGTTCGGTCTCGGCATGGGCGTGCTCATGTTCGCGCTCTACAAGGGGCGTGCGGTCAACAAGCTGAGCCTGCTGGTCGGGCAGATCATCGGGGTCGACTCGACCGACGTGTGGCTGTTGGTGGTTGCGTCGATCGCCGTGCTGGCCGTGCTGGCGTTCATCTACCGGCCGTTGTTCTTCGCTTCGGTCGATCCGGACGTCGCGATCGCGCGCGGGGTTCCGGTGCGCGCGCTGTCGATCGTCTTCGCCCTGCTGGTCGGTGTGGCGACCGCGCTGAGCGTCCAGGTCGTCGGAGCGCTCCTCGTGCTGGCCTTGATGATCACGCCGGCCGCCGCCGCGATGCGCGTCACGGCTTCACCTGTCCGTGCGACGGCTCTTTCCGTCGTCTTCGCGGAGGTGGCGGCTGTCGGCGGCATTCTGCTGTCGCTGCAGCCGGGACTGCCGGTGTCCGCCATGGTCACGGCGGTCAGCTTCGTCATCTACCTCGCGTGCCGGGGCATCGGGGCCGTGCAGCGTCGTACCGCCTGACCGAGTGCGGGATCAGGCCGTGCGGGTGGTGATCGGCTTGGTGATGTCATCGGCGCGCGGAGCAGGCATCAGGCGCGGCGGGATGTCCAGGCCTGCCACGCGGACCTGGTTGCGGCCGTTCTCCTTGGCCTTGTAGAGGGCCGCGTCGGCCGAGTGCTGCGCTGTGGCCATGTCCGGGCCGTTGTCCGGGATCACGGCCACACCGATCGAGGCGGAGATCGCCTGCAGCGACGCGCCTTCCGGCTCTGAGGGCTGGATCTCCCGGCCGTAGAGGGTGACGACGTTGCGGTGCTTGTCGGTGGTCGGGACGGCCAGGGATCCGATGGCCTCGCGGATGCGTTCGGCGATCGTCACGCCCTGGGCCACCGGGGTGTCCTTCAGCGCCACCACGAACTCCTCGCCGCCGTCGCGGCCCGCCACGTCGCCGGGGCGGAGCTTCTCGCGCAGGATCCGGCCCACCTCGGCCAGGACGGCGTTGCCCGCCGGGTGGCCCCAGGTGTCGTTGATGCGCTTGAAGTGGTCGAGGTCGATGACCAGGACGGTCATCGGTTCGCCGTCGATGCGGCACCGCTCGGCCAGGCGGCCCGCGTACTCGGCCAGGCCGTTGGTGTTGAGCAGGCCCGTGCGGTAGTCGGTGTGGGCGTCCGCGGCCAGGCGTTGGTGGAGTTGCTCCTGTTCGCGGAGGAGGCGTTCCAGGTGCGCGCGGCGTTCTCCAGCCCGCGACAGGAGGGCGTTCACCAGGATCACCGGGACGACCAGGAGCAGCGGGCCCACCCAGTGGGTGGTCATGAGCATGCCGAGCATGGCGCCCGCGCCGAGGGTGCTCATCTCGAGCATGTTGTCGACTTTGGAGCCGAGGAAGTCGAGCACCTTCGAGTTCGGGGTGACGATCTTGAAGGCCACGGCGACCGTCATCACCTGGATGAACCAGTAGAGGACCGCGGTCATGGCGAGAACGAGCACCAGGCCCAGGTCGGTCGGCACGTTTCCGGTCGCTGCCAGTGATACACCCGAAAGGTGGACGACGGCCCACGACAGGAGGGTCGAGGCGAGCATCGAGGCGGTGCCGAAGACGAAGCGGTAGGGCTGGCGGCGGGCGATCGGCTGGATCAGGATGCGCATCCAGATCGTGGCGATCACGGCCAGGCCGCCGGGGAGTGCCACGGCCGCGGCGAAGGTCCAGACCGAGGTCAGGTCGATGTGGGGGCCGGAGGCCTCGTTGCGGCGGGCCTCTTCCGCTCTGCGTACCACGGTCAGGTGAATCGTGATGGCGGCGATGATCGCGCCGAAGCGGAGCCAGTCGGACGGCGAGACCGAGGTGAGCTTCGTCAGCAGCCAAATGGAGGCCACGGCGACAGCCGCTTCGAGCACGAAAAAGTACGCGATCGCACTAGGCGCAACGGTCCAAAGGTCCCAGTTGCGAATCGGAGTCAATCCGAGTGCCCGCGATCGCCTGCGATCAGTCAAACTGTTCTTCACCACGACCCCCTACGCTCATGGCACATCATGAGCAAAGCCGCCGCTGACCAGGTCGTAGACCTACCGCGCTGCTGCTCGTCGCAACGAGGAGGTGCCCTCCATGTGCAACCGTGACTTCTGACTCCGCCTCTCCTCGACAGGCTTCCAATCGTGCACCTTGATCCTGTGGTGCCTCTAGACGGATATCGCTATTGGTGACCGTTCTGTTTCAGATTGCCACCGCCTTCGTGTCGTTGCGACCGCGCGCACGTCGCCAGGCGATGGTGGCCTGCGTCGCCAGCAGCAGTCCGATACCGCCCGCTCCCGCGATCGTGGCTGTGACCGATCCGATCGAATGGGCGACGACACCGGCCAGCGCCATTCCGCCGCCCTGGCTCGAGCGCAACGCCGCGCGCCCAATGCCGTAAGCCCTTCCTCTGTACTGATCCGGTAGCAGCCGCATCCACGCCGAACGAGCCGGTGTGTGATAAGCGCCTCCTATACCGGCAATCACGAGCAAAACGATCGTCCACGTCAGGTTCGGGTTGAACGCGAACATGATCAAAGGCGCCAGCGACAGGATCGCAAGAGGACCGATCAGCCGTTCACGTTTTGCCGGATCTCGCACGAGACGGAAGAGCAGAGCCACGCCCAGAACGTTCGCCGCGGGCTCGATCGCGAGAATCAAGCCGACCGCCCACACGGCGTTGAGGCTGGCCGCCAACGGGACGGCGAGTCCTTCCGGGACCATCGCGAGGCCCGCGAGCATGCGGACGCCCAGCAACGTCCTCAATCGCGGCTCGGACACCAGCAGGGTCAGCGCGCCGCGGGGCTCGTCGTCCTTCTTCTTCCGGCCCAGGGGATCGGCGGCCGGACGGTGCTTCACGGACACCTGCACCAAGACCGCCAGGAAGACGAACGTGCCGGCGTTGATCATGAGTGCCACACCGGGGTTGGTGTGGGCCACGAGGAAGCCCGCGGCGGCCAGGCCGGCCATCTGAGCTATGTCGACGGACGTGCCGAAGAGCGCCACGCCGTCGTCGTAGCGGTGTTTGGGCAGGACGTGCGGGAGGCTCGCCTCCTGGGCCGCGAGATATGGCGAGGAGATCGCCAGCACCACCACCAGCAGCACGATCATGGCCCAGAGCGGCATGCCCGGAATGGCCATCGCGCCCATCAGCACAGCCTGTGACCACGCGGTCGTCACCATTACCGTGCGTCGCGGGAAGCGGTCGGCGACCCAGCCGAGCAGCGGGCCCGAAATCAGCGGCGGGAAGAGCGTCAGCGACCAGGTGAGGGCGGTCCAGGCAGCGGATTGTGTTCGTTCGAATACGAGCAGTGACAATGCCACTGCCGCGAGTTGGTCACCGGCGGTCGAAGCGGTCGAACCGATCCACATGGCGCGGAACTCACGCAAACCGACGAGGTCGCGGAGAGCGCCGCGGGTCGTCATGCGGGACCTCGGCGAGCCGCGCCCCGCGCGCGGCGAATCAGCACGTCCTGATTCGCTCTACGCCGAGTCACGTCGCCCCCGCCGGTGGTAATCAATTTCTATCGACAATCACGGTAGAAGCTGTCTGACCGTTCAACGTCTGTCCTACCACAGTGTGTACCTAAACGGAGCAGGCCAGTTACCTAAAGTAGTTACAATAGCGAAACGTGAGGCTGATCTTCTTCACAGTTGACCTCGGGTTCGCCTGATTGGACCCCAAACGGTCACGGTCTGTGTCAACTGGTGCCAAACGGGTGTCACACGCTCGACCGAGCGGTGCAACCTGCTCCGACTCCTGCCCGCACAACTGGCAATTGGCGAACACCAGAGAACGTACCCGCGCTCGGGAGTGCCGCGGAATAGACCCTGCCGTTTGTCATGCCGGTCACCCGCAAGCTCTTGGCAGCAACCGAGATCGCCGTTTCCTGCCCGCCAGACCGAAACCGGTTCAGCGGGCAGGAAAACGATCACTAACGTCGGCTAATGGGCGCCCTTAGCGTCGCGAACAAGCCGATAACGTCAGGCGCAAGGGTCAGCTTTTGGCCGCGATCCTGCGGCGACGTGCGACCTCGGCCAGCACGACACCGGCGGCGACGGAGGCGTTGAGCGACTCGACGCCAGGCGCCATGGGGATCGACACGGTCTGGTCGCAGGTCTCCTTGACCAGACGGCCGAGGCCGCGGCCCTCCGAGCCCACCACGACGATCAGCGGGCCGGTCGCGAGCTCCAGGCCGTCGATGTCCACGTCGCCGTCCGCGTCCAGGCCCACGATCATCAGGCCCGCCTCCGCCCAGTCGCGCAGCGTGCGGGTGAGGTTCGTGGCCATCGTGATCGGCAGCTTGGCCGCCGTGCCCGCGCTGGTCCGCCACGCCACCGCCGTCATCGACGCACTGCGCCGCTGGGGCAGCACCACGCCGTGCGCACCGAACGCCGCGGCCGAGCGCACGACGGCACCCAGGTTGCGCGGGTCCGTCACGCCGTCCAGTGCCACCAGCAACGGCGGTTCACCGGCGCGCTGGGCGAGGTCGAGCAGCTCGTCGGGCGAGGCGTACTCGAACGGCGGCACCTGCAGGCCGAGGCCCTGGTGCATCGCGCCACCGGTGATCCGGTCCAGCTCACCGCGGGCCACCTCCAGCACGGAGATGCCCCGATCGGCGGCCAGGCGCACGGCCTCGGCCACGCGGTCGTCCGCGTCGATGCCGAGCGCCACGTACAGCGCCGTCGCCGGCGTGCCCGCGCGCAGGCACTCCACGACGGGGTTGCGGCCCGCCACGGTCTCGGCCTGGGCCTTCTCGGTCTTCTGGCGCCGCTGCGTCTTGACGGCCTCGGTCTTCGCGACCGCCTTGGCCCGCTTGTAGGCGGGGTGGTTCGGGCGGTCCGACGCCTTCGGGGTCGGACCCTTGCCCTGCAGCCCCTTGGACTTCTGCCCGCCGGAGCCGACGACCGCGCCCTTCTTCGAGCCCGGATTGCGCATCGCGCCCTTGCGCTTGGAGTTGCCAGCCACGGAAGTCAGTCGTCCTTCAAAGTCCACTGCGGACCGTCGGGGGTGTCCTCGACGGCGATGCCCGCTTCGTCCAGCTGCTTGCGCAACGCGTCAGCGCGGGCGAAGTCCCTGGTCTTGCGGGCTTCCTGGCGCTCGACGAGCAGCCGATCCACGAGCGTGGTCAACGCCTGCCGCATGCCGAGATCGGCAGACGACTGGTCGTTCCACTTCGGCGACAACGGGTCGACGCCGAGGATGTCGGCCATGCGGCGGACGCACTCGGCGGCCTCGCGGGCCGTCTCGTGGTCGCCGTCGGCGAGCGCCGTGTTCCCCTGCCGCACCTTGTTGTGCAGCGCGGCCACGGCCTGCGGGGTGTTCAGGTCGTTGTCCATCGCAACGACGAAGTCCGGGCACATGTCGCCGCGGAGCTCGATGGGGCCGACCCGCTCGGCGACCCGGCGCAGGAACGACTCGATGCGCGCGTAGGACGTCACCGCCTCCTGCAAGGCCTCTTCCGAGTACTCGATGTGCGAGCGGTAGTGCGGCGCGACCAGGTAGTACCGCAGCTCCTGGGCCCTGACCTTCTCGAGCATCACCGGGATGGACACGGTGTTGCCGAGCGACTTGGACATCTTCTCGCCCGAGAACGTCACCCAGTAGTTGTGCATCCAGTAGTTGGCGAAGCCGTCACCGGCCGCACGCGACTGCGCCTGCTCGTTCTCGTGGTGCGGGAAGATCAGGTCGATCCCGCCGCCGTGGATGTCGAACGTGCCGCCCAGGTACGTCGTGGCCATCGCCGAGCACTCGAGGTGCCAGCCGGGCCTGCCGTTGCCCCACGGCGTCGGCCAGGAGGGCTCACCGGGCTTCGCGCCCTTCCACAGCGTGAAGTCGCGCGGGTCGCGCTTACCGCGCACCGCTGCTTCGCCCTGTTCCACGGAGTCGAGCTTCTGGCCGGACAACGCGCCGTACTCGGGGAACGAGCGCACGTCGAAGTAGACGTCACCGTCGACGTCGTAGGCGTGGCCCTTGTCGATCAGCCGCTGCATCAGCTCGACCATCTGCGTCACGTGCCCGGTCGCCCGCGGCGCGTACGACGGCGGCAGGCAGCCCAGTGCGTCGTACGCCTCCTCGAAGGCGCGCTCGTGCGTGTACGCCCACTCCCACCACGGCCGACCGTGGTCGGCGGCCTTGGTGAGGATCTTGTCGTCGATGTCGGTGACGTTGCGGACCAGCGTCACATCGGCACCGTCGCGGGCCAGCCAGCGACGCAGGACGTCGAAGTTCAGGCCGCTGCGGACGTGCCCGATGTGCGGGATGCCCTGCACGGTCGCCCCACACACGTAGATCGACGCCGTTCCGTTGACCTGCGGGTGGAACTCCCGCATGGACCGGCTCGCGGTGTCGTAGATGTGGAGGCTCACACGGGAATGGTACGGGCCACATCCAAAAGAGCATTGGGGCGGTCACTCGTCGGAACTGGATTGACAAGCCGGAAGGAGCAGCCGATCGCCTCGGCTCCGCCGTCCGCCTCCTCGCTGTCGCCCACCATGACGGCGTGGCGCGGATCGACACCCAGCCGTTCGCACGCGGAGGTGAAGATCTTCGGATCCGGCTTGATCACGCCCTCCTCGTAGGACAGCACGAACTCGTCCACGAGGTGCGTCAGCCCGAACCGCTCGAACACCGGGCGGATGTCCCAGCCGATGTTGCTGACGACCGCGACGGGAACGTCGGCGAGGTGTTCCAGCGCCGCCTTCGTGTCCGGGTAGGGCTGCCACGACTCCGCGTCGATCAGCTGGTCGTAGAGCGCCTCGGCGTCGGGCACGTTCGCGTCGTTGAGCACTCGGACGTGGACCCAGCGGTGGACGTCAGGGTCGAGGTCGCGGCGGTACCACGCGTCCACGAGCTCGGGGTCCACGTCGTCGGCGACGCCGACCGGGGCGGTGAGCGCACGCATCAGGTCCGCGTTGGACGCCAGCTCGGGGTGCTCGAGCCGGAAGAGCGTGCCGGAGAAGTCGAAGAGCGCGGCGTGGATCGTCACGCTCCCGACTCTACGTTCTCCGCGGCTAAGTGGTCTGGACCTTTTTGAGCTCGGCCTCCACCGGCGCCCACTCGTACGAGATGACCAGCTCCAGGTCACCGGCATTGCGCTCGGTGGCGGCCGCGAGCTGGGCCACGAACTCCTCGATCTGCTTGAGCGGCTGGTCGGCAAGTTGTGCGGTGGCCGCGTAGAGCGCGCTGAAGCGGGCGGGCGTCGTGGAGCCGCGCAGGTCGGCGGCCCAGTCGAGCAGGCTCTCGTACGACTTGGCGAACTGCGCGGCCAGGTGCCTGATCCGGTCGCTGTCACCCGGCCGGCCCGCCGGGCCGAACGCCCACTGCTGCTTACCGGGCGAGAGGAGGCCCTCGATGCCGTTGATGATCTTGTCGAACGCGCCGGTGCGCATCTTGTAGTAGTCGAGCGCCTCGGTGTCCGTGGTCAGCGTGCGCACGTCGGACGCGAAGCCCATCTCGTGACTGAGCTGCTTGTCCTTGAGCTTGCGCAGGTTCATCGTCACGGTGTCGGAGAACAGCTGGTACTCCCAGCCCGCAGCGGGTGCGCTGATCGCGGTCCCCACCTTCTCCGCGATCATCTCGGCCAGTTCCCTCGGGGTGCGATTGCGCAGGTCGATGTAGCCGGTGCCGACGCGCAGCGCCGGGATCTCGGTGTCGTCGAACCGCGCGGGCAGCACGTACTCGATGTCGGAGACCAGAGCCCGGTCGAACGCGGCCTGGCGCTCGTGCTTGGTCCACATCTTCCGCGCGTAGGCCTCGGAAATGAACATCACGCAGAAGCGGGAGTCCTTGCGGTAGATCTGGTCGAGGTGCTCGACCAGGTTCTTGCCCCACAGATCGGCCTGCTCGTCGGTGTCGTAGAAGCGGGAGACGCCTAGATCGGTGAGGTGGCGGGCCACCTCTTCGACGTAGTAGCGATCTTCGCCGGCGAAGGAGAGGCACACGTCGTACTTGGGCACGCGCCGAATGTTAGTGGCGGGAACCACAGCGCCGTGGCGGGAGTTGTCCAGGTATGAGCCCGGGGTTCCTGTTCGCGATGTCGTTACCGGCGTTGGTGGCGGCCCTGTTCCTGCTCGCAGTGGTCGAGCGGATGGTGCGGGGCAGGACCGGCACGCCGATGGCCAGCGCCGGCATCGGCGAGCTCGGCGCGACGTTCGAGGCCGGCAAGCGCGAGGAGCTCGAGTACCGCAAGGAGGAGCGGCAGCTGCGCGACGAGGAGGGCGACGGCGCGCCGCCGCGAAGCCGGATCGACCTCGACGGCGGCAAAGCCGTGCTCAAGCTGCCGCGCTAGCGGCCCCCGGTGGTCTTCGCGACCTTCACCCGGACGACGACGCGCACGTTGTCCGTACCGACGTCGCCCTTGTAGTCGTCACCGGTGTACTTGTGCGCCAGCTCGTTGATGAGGTCGTCCCCGCCCTCGGTCGTCAGCGACGCCTCACCGCGGAACTCGGTGTAGTTGTACGGGTTGTTGCTGTCGATGACGGTGATGCTCACCCGCGGGTCGCGCGCCAGGTGGCGTTCCTTCGCGCGGCCGACGACGGTGGAGAACAGCACGTCGTCACCATCGCGCTTGATCCAGACGACTGACGTCTGCGGGCTGCCGTCCTTGGCGAGCGTCGCGACGGTGGCGTAGTTAGCGCCGTCTAGGAGAGCGCGCTGTGGTTCTGAGAGGGTGGCCATGTCACGAGCAACGCTGTGGCGATCGCCGCGATTCCCTCGTTCCGCCCCGTGAGACCGAGTCCGTCGGTCGTGGTGCCGGCCACGGAGACCGGGCCGCCGACGGCTTCAGAAAGCGTTTTCTGCGCTTCGTCGCGGCGCTTGCCGATGCGCGGCTCGTTGCCGATGACCTGCACTGTGGCGTTTCCCACACGGAAACCGGCCTCCTCGATGAGGCGGCGGACCTCCGTGAGCAGAACCACTCCGTGCGCACCCGACCAGCGCGGGTCGGACGTGCCGAAGACGGCGCCCAGGTCACCGAGGCCGGCGGCGGAGAGCAGGGCGTCGCACAGCGCGTGGGAGGCGACGTCGCCGTCGGAGTGACCGGCGCAACCGTCGACGCCCTCCCACAGCAGTCCGGCGATCCAGCACTCACGACCTGCTTCGATCGGGTGGACGTCGACGCCCTGGCCGATCCTCACTGCTGGCCTCCGGTGAAAAGTGCCTCCGCGACCGCGAGGTCGAACGGAGTGGTGATCTTCATGGCGTGCGCGTGTCCGGGAACCGTGTGGACCTTGCCGCCGTTCTTCTCCACAAGACCAGCGTCATCAGTCGCGGCGATACCGGAGCGATAGGCGGCTTTGAGAATCTCGGCGCGGAAACCCTGCGGGGTCTGGACGACCCGCAGACCGGCCCGGTCAGGTGTGGAGACGACCACTCCGACCTCGTCCACCTGCTTGATCGTGTCGGCCACCGGAAGCACCGGGATGACGGCGTCGTGCCCGTCGCGCACCGCGGCCACGACGCCCGCGATGACTTCGGGAGGGGTGAAGGCACGAGCGGCGTCGTGCACGAGCACGATCGAGGTGTCCGGAATCACGCGGAGAGCGTGTTCGAGGGCGAGGCGCACCGAGTCGGTGCGCTCGGCGCCCCCTGAAAGCACGTGCACCGCCCCGCCGGCCGGGGCCAGCGAGGCGGTTGCGGTGTGCACTAGATCCACATCGGACGGTGGAGCGGCGATGACGACGTGCTGAACCTGGCCTGACGCGAACAGACCTTGAACGGCACGAGTCAACAGCGGTACCCCGTTGACCGGCACGAGCGCCTTGGGCATCCCGTAGCCCAGACGCTCACCCCGCCCTGCCGCGGGCACGAGCGCGACAACACTCATGTCTGCAGCGTTATCCGATGCTCTGTGTGATTTTGGAAACCTACGACGCGGTGGCGAGAACTTCGTCGAGGAGAACCTCGGCCTTGTCCTCGTCGGTGCCCTCGGCCAGCGCCAGCTCACTGACCAGTATCTGCCGCGCCTTCGCCAGCATCCGCTTCTCGCCGGCGGACAACCCGCGATCCTTCTCGCGCCGCCAGAGGTCGCGCACCACTTCCGCAACCTTGTTCACGTCGCCGGAGGCGAGCTTCTCAAGGTTGGCCTTGTACCGCCGAGACCAGTTGGTCGGCTCCTCGGTGTGGGGAGCACGCAAGACCTCGAAGACCCGGTCGAGCCCTTCCTGGCCGACAACGTCGCGCACGCCTACGATCTCGGCGTTGTCAGCGGGAACCCGAACGGTGAGGTCGCCCTGCGCAACCTTGAGAACGAGGTACTTCTTCTCCTCGCCCTTGATCACGCGGGTCTCGATTGCTTCGATGAGAGCGGCACCGTGGTGCGGGTAGACGACGGTCTCTCCGACCTTGAAAACCATGTGTCCTCTGCCCCTTTCGCTTCCTCCATCCTAACACGTCCGGCAAGGCTTCGAACGCCGGTCGATGATCCGTTAGTGCTGGTCAGGGCCATGCGGGGGGTTGACAAACCACCTGTTTGCGTGCAACGTACGGGCTTGTCAAGATCGATTGGCACCACGTCGAGTCCGCTTTCCGGGCCCCGGTTAGGCTCTTTGCCTGGTGGTTGTTCCCTAGGAAGGACGCTGGAGCCGTGAACTCAGGAGTGTCTCGCCGGTTGATCGTGACGGCAGCGCTGGCCGCGGGCCTCGGCCTGGTGGCGGTCGGCTGCAGCGCCGGTCAGGTCACCCAGACCGACACCCAGGTCGCCGCCGTCGACGGTGCGAGCGGAAACGCGGGCCCGATCGCGGTGCGCAACGTCATGCTGGTGTTCCCGCCGGACGGCAACCGCTATCACGAGGGCGAGGACGCGCCGCTGACGTTCGTCATCGCCAACACCGGCTCGACGCCGGACAAGCTGCTGTCGATCAAGTCCGACGCCGCTGAGGGCGAGGCCGAGGTCGTCGGTGGCAAGGACATCCCGGCGCAGTACGCGCTGCGCGCCGAGTACGACGCCGCACACGCGCCGACGAAGCCCTCCACGCCTTCGTCCGGCTCGCACGCCCCGTCCTCCTCGCACGCCCCGTCCTCGTCGAAGGCGCCTTCCTCGTCGGTCTCGCCGACCTCCGGTGCCCCGTCGTCCTCGTCGGTCGCCCCGACCTCGGGCTCGGTGCCGTCGTCGTCAGGTGCCCCGTCGTCCGGTGTCTCGGCGTCGAACGGCCCGTCGGGCTCGTCCTCGGTGTCGCCGACCTCGTCGTCGGCCGCGCACGACCAGTCGCTCGAGGTGCTGCAGATCCGCTGCACGCTGAAGAAGCTGAACCGCGAAGTGGTGGCCGCGCAGACCATCAAGATCACGTTCCTGTTCGAGAAGGCCGGCTCCCTGACGCTGGAGGTGCCCGTCGCACCGTCCGACCACAAGCGCGTGAGCGAGGGCCACGAAGCCGGCGGTCACTGAGCCTTCTGCCGCTGCTCCGCAGACGGCGGCGAGTTCGTCTGGAAGTCGGCCGTCCGGCCACCGCTTCGGCCCGAATCGCCTGCGGCGGTTGACCCGAAGAGGCGATCGGACGACCGACACGAACTCGCAAGGTTGAAACGGTGAAACGCCGCTCCCTCCTGGTGAGGGGGCGGCGTTTTCGCGTCCGGGTCACGCGGCCTTGAGCATCGGGCGGAACTTGTCGCGGTAGGCCCACGCGAGGCCGATCTCGGCGGCGACGACGAGCACGGCCATGACGGTGCCGCTCGGCTCCAGGAACACGTGGAACAGGAAGATGTTCACGACCATCGGGGCCAGCAGCGCGAGCGCCAGTGGCACGAAGCGGCCGATGATCAGCAGGATGCCGGCGAGCAGCTGCACGCCGGACGCGAGCTGCAGCATGTAGCCGGTGGCGTAGAGCGCCGCGGTGAAGGCCACACCTTCCGGTGCCATCGTGCTGGGGTCCGGGGCGGGCATGAACATCAGGAAGCCGTTGAGGCCGGTCGTGGTGAACAGCAGACCGGTCAGCACGCGGGTGACGACGGTGGCGTAGCGGCCGAGGGCGAACTTGCGGGTCTGGGTCGCGGTAGCGGTGGTCACTGTGTCCTCCAGGCTGTCGGGTCCTTCCACTCATGCGTCGAACGGGCACCGCGGCGGATCGACAAGCCCGCGAAAAAATCTTCGAAGTTTTCCTGACGTCGTGCCTGACCTGGGAACGCGAGTTCGACTTGCGGGCGAACTCGCCGCCGTCTGCGGAGCAGCGGCCAAGAACACTGTCAGACCCGTCCTCTAACGTTCCGTGCGTGGCGAAGACAGCGCGGCCGATCTTCCGTTGTGCCGAGTGCGGGCACGAGGTGGCGAAGTGGTTAGGCCGCTGCCCCGAATGTCAGGCGTGGGGCAGCATCGAAGAACGTGGCACCGCGTCGGTGACCCGTGTCGTGGCGGGGGCGCCCACGTCGGCGGCGCGGCCGATCGGCGAGGTCGACATCGAGTCGGCGCGGGCGTTGTCCACCGGCGTGGGCGAGTTCGACCGGGTGCTCGGCGGCGGGCTGGTGCCGGGCGCGGTCGTGCTGCTGGCCGGCGAGCCCGGCGTGGGCAAGTCGACGTTGCTGCTCGAGACCGCGCACCGGTGGGCCGAGAGCCACGGGCGCTGCCTCTACGTCACGGGTGAGGAGTCCGCGGGCCAGGTGCGGCTGCGGGCGGAGCGCACCGGCAACCTGCACCCCGAGATGTACCTGGCGGCCGAGAGCGAGCTCAGCGCGTTGCTCGGGCAGGTCGACCAGGTGAAGCCGTCGATGCTGATCGTGGACTCGGTGCAGACCATGTCGACGGTGAGCGTGGAGGGCGTACCCGGCGGTGTCACCCAGGTGCGGACCGTCGCGTCAGGACTGATCGCGATGGCCAAGGAACGCGGGCTGCCGGTTGTCCTGGTCGGACACGTCACCAAGGACGGATCCGTTGCCGGGCCCAGGGTTCTGGAGCACCTCGTCGACGTGGTGCTGCAGTTCGAGGGGGACAGGCACTCGAGCCTGCGGCTGCTGCGCGGCATCAAGAACCGCTACGGCGCGGCCGACGAGGTGGGCTGTTTCGAGCTGCGCGACGACGGCATCGTCGGCGTGCCGGATCCGTCAGGGCTGTTCCTGACGCGCCGGGAGAAGGCCGTCGAGGGCACCTGCGTGACGGTGATCGTCGAGGGCAAGCGGCCGATGCTCGGCGAGGTGCAGGCCCTGGTGGCCAAGACGAACCTGCCCGCGCCCCGGCGCGCGGTGAGCGGGCTCGACTCGGCGCGCATCTCGATGGCGCTGGCGGTGCTGGAGAAACGCGGCAAGGTCAACCTGTTCCAGAAGGACGTCTTCACCGCGACCGTCGGCGGCATGCGGCTGGTCGAGCCGGCCGCTGACCTCGCCGTGGTGCTGGCGGTGGCGTCCGCGGAGCGGGAGATCGCGCTGCCCGCCGATCTGGTGGTGCTCGGCGAGGTGGGACTCGCCGGGGAGATCAGGCGGGTCAACGGGGTGGGCAAGCGGCTCACGGAGGCCGCGCGGCTCGGCTTCAAGAAGGCGCTGGTGCCGCCGGACCACGGACCGCTGCCGGAGGGGGTCAGGGCCCTGGTGGCGAACGACCTGGTATCGGCGCTGGACGTGCTGGGCCTGAACCGCCGGCGCAGCACCAAGGGCGAGGATGACTGACCTCGACCGCTGCGCCGCGCGGCCGCGCTGGTGCCGGACGGAGCGCGCAGTGACGCGGGACTGTCGCGGGCGGACGTCGAGGAGTATCTGGACCACAACGAGTTCGAGGTCGCGCACGGCATCCTCGCGGACTTCCACGACGGTGCCTGGCAGGGTGAGGAGTTCTGGGCACTGCCGGCCGAGGCTGCCGGGCTGATGCGGCTGCGCTGACGCTTCGGGCTGGCCGCGGCGGGAACGGCGACTGTGATCGAATACTGGCGTGTTGGGGAGACACGACCGCGAGATCGGTGAGTTGTTGCGGTTCGCGGCGGGCATGGTTCCCGCGGAGGTGCAGAGCGAGGACGTGCTCGACCATCTCGACCACGAGGAGTGGGAGCTGGTTCTGGACCAGCTGGGGGAGTTCGACGGCAACACCTGGCAGACGCCGCGCTACTGGGCTCTGCTCGCCGAGGCGGCGATTCAGCTGGAGCAGGACGAGGCCTGGTTCCAATGGCGGTGCGTGGAGTCGATCCAAGGCGTGCTGCGGGTCGAGCTGGTGCTCGGGAACGACGCCGAACCGTTGCAGGCCAGGGGAGAACGGCCGACGTGGGACCTCACGGGCAACGACCGGCGGGTGGCCGCGCTGTGGATCGAGTCCAAGCCGGTCCTGGGGCCTGGAGAGCGCGCGAGGGCACGGCTGCGGCCGTTCGTGCCGCCGGCGTGGGCTCATCTCGTCAGAGGGGACGTGATCGCCCTGCACGGCAGCTCGCCGGGCACGGCGAAGATTCTCGAGAAGGTGCCGCCGCGGCCCTGAGCGGCGTCAGGTGAGCAGCTTCCGCAGTGCGGTCGGGGTGTGGCCGAGGTGTTCGCGCACCGTGCGGGACAGGTGGGCCTGATCCGCGAAGCCCAGCTCGGCGGCGAGGCCGGCCAACCCTGTTTCACCGGCTTCCAGGCGATCCAGCGCGCGGGCCACGCGGACCCGGTTGCGATAGCGGGTCAGCGACACCCCCAGCTCACGGGTGAAGACCCGGCTGAGCCGGTACGGCGAGACACCCAGCAGCGCGGCGAGCGGCAGCAACCCCTCCGCGGCGGGATGTCCGGCGCCGATCACCTCGCGCGCCCTGGCCACCAGCGCCCGGTCGCCCGCACCGGGTCGGTCGCCGTCCGGGGCCGTCGTCGCCACCACCTGCCGGACGACCTCGCCCACCAGACCGACCAGATGCTCGGCCGAGTCGCCGGAGCGGGTCGCGGCCAGGAGCCGCCGGTGGGCCAGGTCGAGCCTGCCGTCGACGTACAGCGACGAGCTGCTGAGCCGCGGTGCGTCGCCCGCCACGGCACGCCACAGATCGGTGGTGAGGCTGATCGAGGTGCACACGTCGCCACCGGCGGGATGCGCGAACTGCTCCTCCTCGCCGGGCAGCCCGACGTACCCGACCGTGCGGTCGAGATCCGCGGACTCACCGCGGACCCGGCGGCGGAACCCGCCGCGGCGCACGAGCACGAGCCGCACGTCGGCACGCGGCGGCTCGGCAGACCAGCCGCGGTGGTCGTCCTGGCAGTCCACCGAGGCGACGGTGAACTCGGGACGGGCGGCGAGACCCACGAACGAGAGCACCCTCGCAGGTTAGGCGCGGGGTCTGACAATTCCCGCAAGGATCTTCAAGACGGGCGGGCTGACCTCGGGCGACGCTGGGCGCACCGAAGAGAAGGAGTCGACATCATGTCCGCACCGGCCCAGCTCACCACGATCGTCCTCGACTGCGCCGACCCCGGCCCGCTGGCCGAGTTCTACCGCGCGGTCACGGGGTGGGAGGTGATCTCCAGCGACGCCGACAGCGCCTACCTGGGCGACGGCGGCATCCAGCTCGCGTTCGTGCGGGTGGACGGCTACGAGCCGCCGAAGTGGCCGAGCACTGCCAAGCAGGCGCACCTGGACTTCCAGGTCGCCGACCTCGACCTCGCGGTCAAGCAACTGCTCGCGCTGGGTGCCACGAAGCCCGAGTTCCAGCCCGGCGACGGCTGGACCGTGCTCGCGGACCCGCAGGGCCACCTGCTGTGTCTGGTTGGCTGATCACATGGCGTACATCAGCAAGGAGATCGTCATCGAGTCCAGTGCCGAGGACGTGTGGGACGTGATCGGCGACTTCGCCAAAGGGCCGTCGCGGATGGCGCCGGGGCTCGTGGTGGACACCACGGCCGAAGCCGACGAGCGCACGGTCACCTTCGCCGACGGCACCGTGGTCAGGGAGAAGCGCGTCTCGGTCGACGACGACGTGCGCCGGATCGCCTACTCGGTGGTCGACGGCACCGTTGCGCCGGAGCACGACAACGCGGCCATGCAGATCGTCGCCGACGGCGAACTGCGCTGCCGGATGGTGTGGACCCGCGACGTGCTCCCCGACGAGCTGGCCGAGACGATGGGCAGGGCGATGGCGCACTGCCTGGACGTCATCAAGAAGACCCTCGACGAGAAGTGAGGTGGCCGCCGCGGCCGGGAAGACCGCGGCGGCACCACGTCAGCTCACTGCGAGAGCAGCTGGGCGCAGCGGATCAGGCCCAGGTGCGAGTACGCCTGCGGGTGGTTGCCCAGCGAGCGCTCGGCCACCGGGTCGTACTCCTCCGGCAGCAGGCCCGTGGGGCCCGCGGCCGC
>NZ_BAABBE010000035.1:0-87268 GCF_039537795.1 Lentzea roselyniae | reverse complement strand
CCAGCACGTACAGTGCGGTAAGGAGGGTGTTCAGGTCTTTCGTCACACATTGATCTTGAACACCCTCCTCCCATGCCCCGGCACCGGGCCGACTTCACCCGAACTTCACGGAATCAGTCATCTAGCCCGTCAGGCGGCGTCCAGGGACGGCCACCGATTTTTCGCCCCCGCCCACAGGACGAACCCCGCGACGAGCACTTCCAAGACGCCGTACACGCCGATCTGCACGTCCGCCCTCGCGCTTTCTTCGACCAGCAACGACACGACGTACCCGATCCCCTTCGCGGCGAGCATCCCGAGGATGGAACCGAGCGCTGCCAGCCGGAGCCGCTGGACGAAGTCCGTCGTGAAGGTCAGGCCGCCGCACCAGATGCTGAACGCGACCATGCCGGGGATCAGGCCAGACACCACGAAGTCCAGCGACAGCGACACGTCCCAGCCCCCGAGCTTCACCGCCGCGATCGTCGCCCCGAAGGGCAGTGCGACCACGGCGCACACCCGCAGCACGATCCTGGTGACCACGCGTCCCCTCCCCCACGACGGCGGAAGGGGACTTTAACTCTTTTCAGCCGTGCGAGTGCTCGTGTTCCTCCAGGTGACCCGCGTCGTGGACGTGGGTGTGCGAGTGCGTTTCGCCGCCGTGCGTGTGGGTGTGCTCGTGCTCGACGTGGTCGTGGGCGTGCGACCCGTGCGGATGCGTGTGGGTCGTGTCGCCGTGGCTGTGCTCGTGGCTGTGGACACCATTGGTCATGCACCGGATGCTGGCACGGCCCCGGGCAGGCTGCAGTTGTTGCAACCTCCTGGCTGTCAGGTCTTCAGCACCGCTTCCACGATGACGTTGTTGCGATAACTGCCCGCGACGCGGTCGAAGTCGCCGCCGCAGGTCACCAGGCGCAGCTCTGACAGCGGTGTCGGGCCGTAGACGACGGCGGTCGGGAACGCGGTCTTCTCGGTCGAGTACGTGTGGTTCACGACGAACGTGAGCTTGCTGCCGTCCTCGCGCTCCACCAGGACCTCGGCACCGGGCCGCAGCTCGGGCAGCCGGTAGAACACGCCGGGTCCGGTCTTCGAGTCGACGTGGCCCGCGATCACGGCGGGACCGGCGTCGCCCGGCGCGACACCCTTGGCGTACCAGCCGGCCTTGTCGGCCCGCGTCGGCGGCTCCAGCACGCCCGCCGAGTCCACCTTGAGAGCTTCCAGCGAGGTCTCGACGCCGATCGACGGGATCCGCACCGTCACCGGCTCCGGCACCTCGTCGCCGCCGGGGCCCTTGACGACGTAGATCAGCGTGACCACGATGGCCGCGCCCATCACGAGCTTGCCCTTGCTCATCTCAGCCGAACCGGAAGAGCCTGCCGCGCACCGAGAACATCGCGACGCCCACGATGAGCGCGATGACCAGCGCGGTCACCCAGTCCCAGCCGCCCGCCATGCCGCCGAAGCCCGTCTCCTGGCCGCCGCCCGGGACGACCGCTGCGCCCTTCGCGTCGGTGCGCAGCTCGATGCGCAGCGCGCTGACCAGCAACGTGTAGACCGCGCCGGATTCGATCGTGGCCTCGAGGCGCGTGGAGTCCTTGCCGCGCGGCAGCACCTGCAGGGCGTTCGAGCCGGGCTGCAGGAGCGCATAGCCGGTCGTGGAGTTCGCCTGGACGTTGCGGTGCACGAACCCGCCGTCGCGCACCAGGTCCATCTCGGCGTCACCGGCGTTGATCACGCGCAGGCGGGCCTGGCCGCTGGGCGGCAGGCTGACGTCGTCCTCCAGCACCTTCATCGCCGAGGCGATGTCGATCACCGTGTACGCCCTGCCCACGCCCGCCCGCACCCCCACGGACCTCAGCACCGGCGACCCCGGATCGGAGCCCGCGATCCTGAACTCGATGACGTGGTCGCCCTGCTCGACCCGGCGGTAGTCGTAGAGCTGGGCCTGGTCGAGGGTGCCGAGCCGGACGCCGTCCAGGGTGGCGTCGACACGGGCGTGGTCCGCCGAGAAGTGTCCGAGGCGCACGTACGTGCCTGTCGCGGCGTGCGCGGGAGCGGCAGAGAGCAGCAGGAGCACCACGACGGCGAGCACTCGCACGCAGACCTCCCCTCATCGGACGCAACAACGATAACGCTCCTGATCAGCATCCGGTGAGGTCCGGCCGTCCACCTGGGCGCGTGACGGTGTCCCCGGAGGCCTTCACCGCGAGCCTGGCGGCCTCCGCGGGCCCGCCCCCACGGCTGAGCGCGAAGGTCAGCGCCGCCACGAACGCGTCGCCGCCCCCGGTCGTGTCCACCACCTCGACGTCCCCCAGCGGCACCACGAACTCACCGTCGTCCCACGCGAACACGTTGCCCACGTCGTCCACGGCGAACGCCACGAACCCAGGGCCGCGCTCCATCACCTCACGCGCCGCCCGCACGGCGTCGTCCGCGCCGGTGATCTTCCGGCCGGACAGCAGCTCGGCCTCCTGGTGGTCGGCGCGCACCACGTCCGCACACGCCAGCAGTTCGTCTCGCAGCCGTTCCGGCGACCCGTCGAGAACGACGCGCCCCCGCGCCGCCCGTGCCGCCTTCAGCGCCACCTCCGGCGGCTGCTGCAGCTGCAGGACGACGGCCCCGGCCTGAGCCATCACGTCCGGGTCGATGTCGCTCTCGGTGAGCAGGACGCCGTCCGGGAGGTCTTCGAGGTATCGCCACCCGCCGGCCACCACGTCGACGATCAGCCCGGTCGCACAGTCCGGCCGCCGCACGACGGAGCCGGTGTCGATCCCGTCCGCCGCCGCCCGCGCGATCAGCCGCTCGCCGACGTCGTCGTCGCCGACCACGCCCACGAGCCGCACCGGCGCGCCGAGCTGGGCCAGGCCGACCGCGATGTTCGCGCCCTTGCCGCCGAGCATCTCGCGGCGCTCGCGGACCGGCGCCGTGCCACCCGGACCCGGCACCTCGTCGACGACGAGGACCAGGTCCCGCGCTATCTGTCCCACCACGACGATCTCGTCCATCGCGGTGGAGTACCCCGAATCGCCGGACGAGACCTCAGCCCGGTGTGCACCGATCGGTGACGTCCTGTCCGTCCGGCAGCACAGCGAACAGGTCCACCGGCGTGCGCATCGACACCATCTCCGTGCGGTGCAAGCGTTTCAGGCGATCCCGGGCGACGACGACCTCCTGGCTGGAGGCGGTGAGCACGAGCACCGGCACGGCGCCCAGCTCGACGTGGGCTGCGACGCGGTGCGAGTTGCCGCGCCCGAACTTGAGCACCTTCCCGTACCGCACCAGGTAGAGCAGGTTCTCCTCGCCGCGCGAGTGCCTGAGCAGCGCCACCTCGCCGGTCTCCGCGTTGCGCCCCCAGGTCCCGTGGGACTTCGTGAGCCACCGGAAGCCGGTCCACGGCAGGCCGTGCACGTCGGTCGCGAGCACGGTCCAGCCCGGCTGGAAGTACTTCGCGAGCCTGATCTTCACGGTCGTCGCGGCGATGAACTCCGAGTTCTCCCGCCAGGTTCCGTCGAGCTCGAGCCGGCGCGCGATCTTCTGCACGGCCGGGTCCGGCACAGACCTGTCGTCCAGGCACACCTGGCACCGCGTCCGCCAGCCGACGCCGCACGAGCGTGCGACACCGCACCAGCCGCACCGGTAGATCTGCACGGCGGCGCCACCTGGCCGGTCGTGCACCAGCTTCATCTGATCCGACACGACCTGCAGGCACGGCGCGCACAAGGCGCACCACGCAACCTCGGTGACCTCCTTGCGCGGCAACCTGGTCATGCAGTTGATGCACTGCTTCACTTCGCCCTCCCCCGCAGGGAAGCCTATTCCAACGCCCTTCGCAGGCGCGAGGAGACAAGAGCGTGACGGGGATCGGTGACCGGGAGCATCAGGTGCAGCCGTTCGAGCACCTCGGCGTCCTCCGCGCTGTCCGCGAACGACAGCAGCGAGTCGACGTCTCCGGTGTCCAGCACGCCTCTTCGCACCGCGGCGGCGAGATCTGCCCGTTCCTCCCGCACGACCGGCGCGTCCGAACGGGGCAGCAGATCGCCGCTGTAGTGCCGGGTGGCCCGCCGCGCGTCGCCTGATCTCAGCGCCGTGCGCACGTCGAGGAAGTCGCCTCTGACCACCGCGTCCAGCCGGTACGGTCTGGTCAGCAGCACACCAGCGAGCTGAGCGCGCAACCTGTGCAGCTCGGCGCGGACCGTGGTCGGGTTCCCGCGTTCACCGTAGAGCAGCAAGGCGAGTTGTTCGGCGGTGAGCCCCTTGGGATGCAACGCGAGCGCCGTCAGCACCTCGGCGTTGCGCAGCGTCAGGACCAGCGGCCGCCCGTCCAGGTCGGCGTGCGGCCCGCCGAGGAAGTTCAGCGTCAGCACGTGCTCGCGCCGCACCAGGTGCTGCCGCAGGTGGTGCTCGGCCAGCGCGGCGGCGGCCGACACGAGCTGCGCGACGGCAGGGTGCATGGTCTTGAGCGGCCCGCTCACGTCGACCACGCCCAGCAGCAGTCCGCTGTGGGGGTCGTGGACGGGGCTCGCCGCGCACGTCCAGCCGTGGTAGGTCCGCACGAGGTGCTCGCGCGAGTGCACCGTGACGGGTTTGCCGGTGGCGAGGGCCGTGCCCATCGCGTTGGTGCCGATGGCGTCCTCGCTCCAGCGCGACCCCTCGGTGAGGTGGACGCGTTCGGCCTTGTGCCGCACCCGGTTGTCGCCCTCGCACCACAGGATGTGCCCGCGGGTGTCGGTGACGATCATGATCGTGTCGTCCATCGACAGGGTGTGCCGCAGCAGCGGCACCGTCGTCGCCAGCGGGTGCGTGCCGCGCAGGTCCGCGATCTCGTCGGGCGCGTAGACCACCGGCGCCTCGTGCCGGTCGGGGTCGACGCGCGCCGCGAGGGACCGCCGCCACGACTCGGCGATCACCGGCCGCGTTGCTTCGCCGAGGTCCGTCACCACTCCAGGATGACGGGCCTTCTGCGCCAAGCCGTTACTCCTTTCGGATGCAACGTGCGTGAAACGTTGCACTACCTAGCGTCGCCGTCAGTTCGCAACGATGCGGGAGGCGAGACAATGGGCAAGTACGCGGCTCCAGGACAACCCGGCAGCGTGGTGACGTACCGCGACCGGTACGACCACTTCATCGGGGGCGAGCACGTGCCGCCCGCCAAGGGCGAGTACTTCGCCAACCCCACCCCGGTCACCGGTGAGGAGTTCACCGAGATCGCCCGCGGCACCGCGGAGGACGTCGACCGCGCGCTCGACGCGGCCCACGGCGCCGCCCGCGCATGGGGCAGGACCTCCCCCGCCGACCGCGCCAACGTGCTCAACAAGGTCGCCGACCGCATAGAGGCCAACCTCGAGGCCCTGGCCGTCGCCGAGACGTGGGAGAACGGCAAGCCGATCCGCGAGACGCTGGCCGCCGACCTGCCGCTCGCGGTCGACCACTTCCGCTACTTCGCGGGCGTCATCCGCGCGCAGGAGGGCGGCATCTCGCAGATCGACGAAGACCTGGTGGCGTACCACTTCCAGGAGCCGCTCGGCGTCGTCGGCCAGATCATCCCGTGGAACTTCCCGTTGCTCATGGCGGTCTGGAAGCTCGCGCCGGCGCTCGCCGCGGGCAACGCGGTGGTCCTGAAGCCCGCCGAGCAGACGCCGGCGTCGATCCACGTGCTGATGGACCTGATCGCCGACCTGCTGCCACCGGGCGTCGTGAACGTGGTCAACGGTTTCGGCGTCGAGGCGGGCAAACCGCTGGCGTCCTCGCGGCGCGTGGCGAAGGTGGCGTTCACCGGCGAGACGACCACCGGCCGGTTGATCATGCAGTACGCCAGCGAGAACATCATCCCGGTCACGCTGGAGCTCGGCGGCAAGTCGCCGAACCTGTTCTTCTCCGACGTGGCGGCGCAGCGGGATGCCTTCTACGACAAGGCCCTCGAAGGCTTCACGATGTTCGCGCTGAACCAGGGTGAGGTCTGCACGTGCCCGTCGCGCGCGCTGATCCAGAGCGAGATCTACGACCAGTTCCTGGGCGACGCCCTGGAGCGCACCCGCGCCATCAAGCAGGGCAACCCGCTCGACACGGAGACGATGATCGGCGCGCAGGCGTCCAACGACCAGCTCGAGAAGATCCTTTCGTACATCGACATCGGCAAGCAGGAGGGCGCCCGCGTGCTCACCGGCGGCGAGCGCGCGGACCTCGGCGGCGAGCTGTCCGGCGGCTACTACGTGACGCCGACCGTCTTCGAGGGCCACAACAAGATGCGGATCTTCCAGGAGGAGATCTTCGGCCCGGTCGTCGCCGTCACGTCGTTCTCCGACTACGACGACGCCCTGAAAACCGCGAACGGCACCCTCTACGGCCTCGGCGCGGGCGTGTGGTCCCGCGACGGCTCCGTCGCCTACCGCGCGGGCCGCGACATCCAGGCGGGCCGCGTGTGGGTGAACAACTACCACGCCTACCCGGCACACGCGGCGTTCGGCGGCTACAAGCAGTCCGGCATCGGCCGCGAGAACCACCGCGTGATGCTCGACCACTACCAGCAGACCAAGAACCTGCTCGTCAGCTACTCCCCGAACGCCCTGGGCTTCTTCTGATGCCCCGCGTGGCACTGACCCGGGAGGCGGCGGACGTGCTCCGCCGCCTCCTGGCGGACCACGGCGACCTGATGTTCCACCAGTCCGGCGGCTGCTGCGACGGTTCCGCGCCCATGTGTTATCCCGCCGGGGAGTTCCGGACCGGTTCGTCGGACGTGCACCTCGGGGATCTCACGGTGGACTCGTCGGTCGTTCCTGTGTGGATGTCCGCGGCGCAGTTCGAGTACTGGAGCCACACGCATCTGACGATCGACGTGGTGCCGGGTCGTGGGAGCGGGTTCTCCTTGGAGGCGCCACTTGGAATGCGTTTCTTGGTGCGTTCACGACTTCTTGATGAGGTTGAGCTCTAGCATTCCCGCATGACCGTCCAATGCGGATGCTGCGGAGCCGAGATCACGACCACGGGCCGCATCGACTACCGGTTGAACCGCCCGGAGCAGCTGATCGGCGTGCCGGCTGAGCAACTCGGCGCGCCGACCGGCGGCCTGCTGGTCGGACCGGACGGCGACTCGTACCTCCGTTGCCTGCTCCCCGTTCGGCTGACCGGCGGAACCGAACTGGTGTTCGGCGCGTGGATGCAGATCAGCAAGGTCGACGCCATGTACGCGCATGCTGTGTGGGACAACGACAGTGAGTACGCGAACCTGCGCGTCGCCGGCACGTTCGCGAACTTCATCGCGCCGTGGGACCTGCTCGGCACCCCGGTCGAGGCGGCGGTCCTCAACGCCGACGAGCTGCCGTACTACACCTCGCACCCGCTGCTGGAGCGGGAATGGGACCGCGACGAGGTGCTGAGCTGCATCCGGCAGCCGCTGCCGATCCCCGTCCGCGAGACGCTGGGCGAGGTGTGGACCATCGAGCGGACCGCGGGCATGCGCTGCACGGTCGAAAACCTCACGGTGCACTTCACGAGCCCCGGCCGCCGGGTCAGCCTCGACGTCTACGCCGACCGCACCGGGGGCAGCTCGAGTGACTTCCTGGGCGCGGTTCTGGAGGGCTACCCCGCGAGCGCCGAGCACTCCGTCGAGCACATCGGTGCGGAGCTGCGGCACGCGTTCTGGCTCAGCGAGGTCATCGACGGCCACGAGGAGCAGGTGTTCCACGGGCACGTCGTCCGTCCCGGCACGATGCTGTCCGTGCGCATCGTCCACCGCTTCCCGGCTGACCGGGCGTGGGCGCAGCACGTGCTCAACAGCGTCCAGTACGTCGGCGCTACGAGGCCTGCCCGAAGGTGAGCCGCATGTCCCGCGTCGCGAAGCTGACCAGCGGCGTGCGGCCGGTGAGGTAGCCGAGCGGCCCGCCGGCCGGGAACATCCACGCGGCCCGCACCAGCCGGTACCGCCCGGACAGGCGCATCCTCGCGCGCACGTCGCGGCCGTCCAGCCGCTGTGCCGTCCAGCCCGCCGTGCTCCAGGTGCCGGGCAATGCCACGCCACCGGTCGCGGCCACGCACGCGATCGACGAGCCTTCACCGAACCGGGCTAGCCGCTTCGGGATCGCCCACAGCTCGCGGCCGCCCTGCCTGGACGCCTCGCTGTCGACCCAGATCTGCGGCACCGACACGGCCACTCCACCCCGGTCCCACACCGGCGTGGCCACCAGCAGCTCGTCGTAGGTGAGAGCGCTGCCCGGCTCGTACGACACGAACGCCACGGCCACGAACGCGTTGCCCGCCAAGGTGATCATCCGCGCACCCTCGGGCAGGTGGACATCGGGCACCAGCTCGCGCGGCACCCGGAAGACGGAGATCACGAGAGAGCCCCGCATGTGCCACGGTTCGGCTGGATACTGCACACCGACGACCGTACCGGGTCAGGCGGCGGCCCACCTGAGCCACCGGGACCCAACGTCAGGGCAATCCCAAGTTTGCGGGCGTGACCTGGACCACTAGTAGAGCCGGGCTCACGATTCCCGCCATGAACGTCCTGCTGGCATTCGCACTGGCCGCGAGCGTCACGACGCCCGCGCATCTGCCGCCAACGGCACCGTGCCCGGCGAACGTCCCCGCCGGCACCACCTGTTACGAGGGCAGGGACGCCAACGGCGCGTACTACACGATCGCCGTGCCGAAGAAGTGGAACAAGACGCTGGTCGTGCACTCGCACGGCGGTCCTGACCTGGGCGATCCCACGCCCGAGCGCACGCGTGACGACCTGAACCGCTGGGCCGTCATGGTCAAGGAGGGCTACGCCTGGGCGGGCACCTCGTACCGGCGCGGCGGTTACGGCACGCGGATGGCCGCGGAGGACACCGACAACCTGCGCAAGATGGTCAGCACGATGCTCAAGCCGCACAAGGTCTACCTCCACGGCCAGTCGTGGGGCGGCAACGTCGCGGCCAAGACCATCGAGCTGTACCAGGGCTACGACGCCGCACTGCTCACCAACGGCGTCATGGCGGGCGGCACCCGCGGCTACGACTACCGCGTCGACCTGCGCGTGGTCTACCAGTACTACTGCGGCAACCACCCGCGCCCGGCCGAGGTGCAGTACCCGCTGTGGCAGGGCCTGCGCGCCGGCTCCACGATGACCACGGCCGGGTTGCGCAGCCGCATCGAGGAATGCCTTGGCACAGCGGGCAACCGCACGCCCGAGCAGCAGCAGAAGCTCACCGACATCCTGACGGTGACGAAGATTCCCGAGGAGACGCTGAACTCGCACCTGAACTTCGCGACGTTCACGTTCCGCGACATCGTCCACAACCGCCTGGGCGGCAAGAACCCGTGGAGCAACACCGGCGTGACGTACCAGGGCTCGCACGACGACGCGGCCCTGAACGCCGGCGTGGAACGGTTCGCCGCCGACCCCGGGGCACGCGCCGCGCTCGCCCACGACAGCGACCTCACCGGGAAGATCGAGATTCCGGTGCTGTCGCTGCACGCGATCGGCGACCCCACGGCGTTCGTGGAGCACGAGTCCGCCTACCGGGACACGGTGCGCAAGGCCGGGCGGTGGTGGAACCTCGTGCAGACGTTCACGAACGAGGCCACGCACAGCACCCTCAGCGACTCCGAGTACGCCACGGCCATGCAGGCGTTGCAGGCGTGGGAGAAGCGGGGGCTGCGCGCCAACCCCTACCTGATCGCGGCCGCCTGTCCGCGCCACGACGGCAAGTACGGCACGGGCTGCTACTTCAACCCCGGCTACAAGCCCGCACCGTACGAGTCACGGGTGCTGCCCAGGGCTTGAGCGCAGGAAGCTCCGCACGAGATCGAGCACCGGGCCGGGCGCGTCGAGCTGCACGAGGTGCCCGGCGCCCGGCACCAGGTGCAGGCCCGCCCCGGGAATCGCGCCGGCCAGCTGCTCGCCCCTGGCCGGCGGGATCCACTCGTCGTCCGCGCCCCAGCACACGGTCACCGGGATCGTGATGTCGCCGTACCGGGGTTCGATCTCGTCGGTGTACCGCTGGTCGGCCTGCGCGATCTGGCGGTAGAAGGCGGGCTGCCCCGCCGCGCCGGTCCACGGCGTCACCAGTCCGTCGAGCACCTCGGGGGCGATCCCGGGACTGCTGGCCGAGCGCACGTACTCACGCACCAACGCCTCGTGCAGGTTGCCCGGCAACCGTTCGAACACCGCGGCGTGCTCGTGCACCAGCCGGAAGAACGGCGACCCCCACGGCGCCACGGCGACCGGGTCGAGCAACGCGAGCGCGGCGTATTCGGCGCCGTGCACCAGATGTGCGCGCAAGGCGACCGCACCGCCGAAGTCGTGGGCCACCACGTGCGGCCGGGCGAGCCCCCACTCGGTCAGCAGATCGGCGAAGATCCGGCCCTGGGCCCGCAACGAGACGTCCTGTCCCTGTCTCATCTCCGAGCGGCCGTAACCGAGCATGTCCCAGACGAACACCTCGTGGTCGGCGGCCAGGTCCGCGGCCACGTCCCGCCACACGAACGAACTGAACGGCGTGCCGTGCAGGAGCACCACCGGCCGCCCCGCGCCGATCCTGGCCCAGCGCACCACGCCGTTCGGGGTGACGAACTCCTCTGGCAGGTTCCAGTTCATCAGCCCGACGCTACCCAAGATCGCCCGGTGTCGCGAAGGTCACCGGAAAACCCTTGACCTCTACCAAAGTCGAGGTACGACGATCTTGGACATGACCGACACCGCGGAAATCGAGAAGCTCGTCGCCACCGTCCAGCACGCCCAGCAGAACGAGCTCCCTGAAGAGTTCATCGGCCTCTTCAGAGAGGACGCGATCTGGACCACCGCGCACGGCAAGCGGCTCACGGGCCGCGACGAGATCGCCTCCTTCACCCGCAAGGTCCTGCCCGGCGCGATGAAGGAAGCGCTCGCCACCTACGAGGTGACGCACGTGCTGTTCATCCGGCCCGACGTCGCGGCGGTGAAGATCCGCCAGCGTCCGGTCAAGCTGGACGGCACGCCCATCACCGACCAGAACGAGGGATCGCCGCTCTACGTCCTGTCCAAAGAGGATGGTGAGTGGAAGATCGCCGCCGGGCAGAACACCGTTGTGCTCTAGCGGTTCTGCAGGCGCTTCACGTTGTCACCGAACGTCCAGCTCTTCGAACCGTCCCAGTTGATCGACCAGGTCATCAGGCCCTTGAGCTGGCCGCCGAAGCTGTTCCACGCCTGCCCGACCAGCGAGGGGCTCATGTAGCCGCCACCGGCACCCGGCTGCGCGGGCAGGCCCGGCACCTGCTTGTCGTAGGGCACCCTGATCGTGGTGCCCTGCACGACCAGGCCGCGGTTGAGGCACTGGGTCTGGGCGACGAAGCCCTGCACGGTGCCCGCCTGGTAGCTGTCACCGGAACAGCCGTACATGGAACCGTTGTAGTACTGCATGTTCAGCCACCAGAGACGGCCGTTGTCCGCGTACTTCTTGATGATCGGCAGATACGCGCCCCAGATGGAGCCGTAGACGATGCTGCCACCCGTCACGTACGCGGTCTCCGGCGCCATCGTCAGGCCGAAGCCCGGCGGCATCGCGGCGAGGACACCGTCGATGATGCGGATCAGGTTGGCCTGCGAGGCGGACAGCTGGCTGATGTTGCCACTGCCCACCAGGCCCGTCTCGATGTCGATGTCGATGCCGTCGAAGTTGTACTTCTTCAGGATCGGCACGACCGTGGCGACGAACCGGTTGGCCACCGTGGCCGAGCTCAGGTCGATACCCGCCGTCGCGCCACCGATCGACAGCAGGATCGTCGCGCCCGCCGCCTTCGCCGCGCACATCTCGGCGGGCGTCGCGACCTTGACGCCGGTGTCCATGCCGTCCTCCCAGAGCACGGTGCCGTCGGAACGGATGACGGGGAACGCCGCGTTGATCACGTTGTAGCCGTGCTGCTTGATGCGGCTGTCGGTGATCGGGGTCCAGCCGAACGGCGGGTGGACCCCGTTCGCCGCGCCGTCCCAGTTCTCCCAGTACCCGTGCAGGACCTTGCCCGCCGGGCGGGGCTTGAGCGCGCACGTGTCGGCGGCCTGCGCGGCAGACGGGACGAGCACGACGGAAATGAGCAGAAGCAGGGCTGTCAGTGCCGATCGGGCAGACATTCGCTCACCTTTCGCGTTCAGGCGGCGACCCGATGTCATTGAAGCACGAAATGGTCCAGACCTCTAGCCGTCGCCCGTAACGGAACGTGGCCGGGTGACGACTCTCCCGGCATGCATCGCGAACGGGGGCGCCCGATGCCCGGCAAGCCGGCGGAGGCGGTCACGATCACCGTCGACGGCCACCGGAGCACAGCGCTCCCCGGTACGCCGTCGCTCGGTGCCGCCCTCGCCGCCGGTCTGCTGCTCGGGTTCACCCGCTCTGCCGCGCTCAGACTCGCCCTGTTGTTCGCGGTCGCCTCCTCCGTGACAGCGGAGGTGATCGGCCTGACGCTCAACGGCGCTTCCTCGATCAAAAGCACGGGACCGACCACGGTGCAGATGCTCGTCGGCACGCTCATCGCGTACGCGCTCGCCCTGGCTGTGATCGCCGGGTTTCTCCGGTACGCCGGGCGCCACTCGCTCTACCCGTTCACCGCCTACCTGCTGGTGCTCTGCGGGCTCGTGGTCACCGCGGTCGCGACGGGCGTCCTCTCGGCCTCCTGACCAGCTCCACCACGCGTGGAAGCCGGGCCTCAGAACCCTAGGGCCTCCTCCGAGACCTTCCACAGCTGGGCCGCGGACTCCGGGTCCTGGGCGTACGGCGCCACGCCGGAGAGCACGCCACCGGTGTGCGGCAGCGCCTCGTTGCAGTCCTCGAAGTACTTGCCGGACAAGCCCTCCAGCAGCGGCGTGGTCGCTACCACCAGGGTGGTGGCGGCGCCCTGCTCCGGCGTCTTCACCCGGCGCTTGGTCTCGGCGTCGTTCCGGCGGATGACCTCCTGCAGCTGTTCCGCGGTGAGGTGGCGCTGCAGGTTGGTGGCGATGCTGCCGGGCATCAGCGCGTTCATCGTGACGCCCTCGGAGGCCCAGCGCCGGCCGGCCTCGACGCCGAACAGGATGTTCGCCGTCTTGGACTGGCCGTACGCCTGCCAGCGGTCGTACTCGCGGTGCTCGTAGTGGATGTCCTCGAACACGACGTCGCCCATGAGGTGTGCGGACGAGCTCACGTTGACCACGCGGGCGCCCTCGGCGCGCAGGGAGTTGAACAGGCCCAGGGTCAGCGTGAAGTGGCCGAAGTGGTTCGTGGCGAACTGGAGCTCCCAGCCCTCCGGTGTGCGGGTCAACGGGGTGGCCATGACTCCCGCGTTGTTGACCAGCAGGTGCAGCGGGCCGTCCCAGATGCGCACGAACGCCTTCACCGACTCCTGCGACGCCAGGTCGAGGCGTGCGACCGAGATCTTCTTGTTGCCCGTGGCGGTGGTCAGCGACGACGCCACGCGCTGGCCCGCGTCGATGTCGCGCGCCGCGATGGTGACTTCGGCGCCCGCCGTGGCGAGCGCGCGGACGGTCTCGACGCCGATGCCCGACGCCCCGCCGGTGACGACGGCGCGGCGGCCGGAGAGGTCGACTCCCTCCACCACGTCCAGCGCGGTGGTCTCGAAGCCGTAGCCGGTGGTGATCATGCGGGTTCCCCGATCTTGAGCGTTTCCTCGGAGACCTGCCACAACTGGGCCGCGGCCTCCTGGTCGTGTGCGTAGACGGCGAGGCCGTTGGGCATGCCGTCGGCGTGGGGCAGCGCCTCCTCGCAGTCTTCGAAGTAGAGGCCGGAACGGCCCTCGACGAGCGGGGAGACGGCGAGCACCAGCGTGGTGGCCGCGCCCTGCTCGGGCGTCTTGAGCTGCATCGGCTTGCCGGCGGCGCCACGCAGCCGGCGGCGCTCCTCGAGGTCCTCCCGCGTGATGTGCCGCTGCAGAGCCGTCAGGATCCCGCCCGGCATCAGCGCGTTCATCGTGATGCCCTCGCCGGCCCAGCGCTTGCCCGCCTCGACGCCGAACAGGACGTTCGCCGTCTTGGACTGGCCGTACGCCTGCCAGCGGTCGTACTCGCGGCGCTCGAAGTGGATGTCGTCGAACACCACGGGGCTCGACAGGTGAGCGGCCGAGCTGACGTTCACGACGCGGGCTCCCTCGGCGCGCAGCGCGCCGAACAGGCCCAGCGTCAGGGCGAAGTGGCCGAAGTGGTTCGTGGCGAACTGGAGCTCCCAGCCCTCCGGGGTGCGGGTCAGCGGCGTGGCCATGACGCCCGCGTTGTTGATCAGCAGGTGCAGCGGGCCGTCCCACGAGCGGACGAACTCCTGCACCGAGTCCTGCGAGGTCAGCTCCAGCGGAGCGACGAAGATCCGGTCGTTGCCGGTGGCGGCGGACAGTTCCGCGGCGACCTTCCGGCCCGCCTCGGCGTTGCGCGCCGCGATGGTGACCTCGGCGCCCGCGGCGGCCAGCGCCCGCACGGTCTCGACGCCGATGCCCGACGCCCCACCGGTGACCACGGCGCGACGGCCCGAGAGGTCGACGCCCTCGACGACCTCGAGAGCGGTGGTCTCGAAACCGAACGGGGTGGTGATGCGCTCACTCATCGAATTCCCCAACCTGTGTCGTACACTGAAACGGAGGTTCCTCCGGTTCGAGTTCCACAGTAAACGGAGGAGCCTCCGGTTAGCAAGTGGCGTGACCCACAGGAGTTGAAAGTGCGTGCTGACGCTGTCCGCAACCGCGAGTTGCTGCTCGAGGTGGCGCTCGACGCGTTCACCCACGAGAAGGACGTGACGCTCGGCGCCATCGCCAAGAAGGCCGGCGTCGGCATCGGCACGCTCTACCGGCACTTCCCCACCCGCGAGGCGCTGATCGAGGCCGTCTACCGCACCGAGCTGGAAAAGCTCTGCGACGCAGCCCTCGAGCTGCTGGAAACCCTCGGCCCGGAGGCGGCCCTGCGAGAGTGGATGGACCGCTTCATCGCCTACGCCGCAACGAAGCGCGACCTCAAGGAAGCGCTGCAGGCCGTGATCGCGCTGGGCATCAACCCGTTCGAGCAGAGCCGCGCGAAGATGACGGAGGCGGTGTCACTGCTGCTGAAACCGCTGGGCGCCACGACGGATCCCATGGACCTGTTGGCGCTGCTCGTCGGCGTCGCCCAGAACGGCGACCAGGATCAGGCCAGGCGAATGCTGGACCTGATCATGGCCGGGGTCCTGCACGGCGCTGCTCGAACCGCTCGATGAGCGACGGCACCTCACCCAGCAGGAACTCGTAGAAGTCCCGCATGTAGATCAACCGCTCACGCGCCGGCCCCGGCTCGACGGTGGCGACGCCCCGCGCCACGGCCGACAGGATGTCGTCGATCGGGGCGTGCTGCCTGCCGTAGAGCGTGGTCCACGCGCGATCGCGCATCCGGTAGTGCTCACGACGGCTGCCCGGCGCCGCCACCCGCTCGATCAGCCCCATCTGCATGACCGTCTTGACGGCACCGGACACGGACCCCGCGCTCGCGCCCAGCTCCGCGCCCAGGTCACCCGCGGTCAGCGACGGCTCGTCGGTGAACAGGAACGCCGCCAGCACCCGCGCCGCCATCCGCTGCATCCCCGCACCGACCAGGGTGAGCGCCAGGTGCTCCGCGGCGTCCTTGCGGGCCGCCCGCTTCCGCTCTGTCTCGCCCGTCACACCAAACCTGTCTGCCTTCAGAAATTTCTGAACGTTCGCTAGCCTCAATCCTAGGGGAAGGGGCTGGACATGGCCACGGCACTCGTGGTGGGCGCCGGAATCGCGGGCCTCGCGACCGCGCTCCGGCTGACCCGCAGCGCATGGGACGTCGTCGTGCTCGACCACGGCAAACATCACGACCCCGTGCCGCTGCGAGGCCCGGACCGGCACGCCGCCCGCCGGTTGGCCGCCCTGCCCTACCCGCTGCACTACGAGACGCGCCACAGCACCGTCATCGCGCTGCAGCCCGACCGGTTCGGCGTCACGGTCGCGTTCAACGACCACGACGACGAGTGGTTCGACATCGTCGTGTGCGCCCAGCCGTGCTGCCAGGCCGACCGATTACCCGGACTGCGCCTCGAGTCCTGGTCCCGCGACCACGTGGCACTGCTCTACCGGGCCGTGCGCGACACCGGAATCCCGCTGTCCGCGGCCGAGTTGCTCGCCGACGCGTTCGACCTCCACCACGACGACCACGCGGCGTTTTCTTGGTGGGAGACCACCTTGAGGCCACACGCGATTAGGCGGGCCTTTACCGGCGTTCGGTAGATCTGCTGGTCATGACCACGTTACGGAGACGTACCTTCATCGTGGGCGGCCTCGCGGGAGCGAGCGCTGGAGTCCTCGTTCCCAGGCTGGCCAACGCGATCAGCTACCCCTTCACGCTGGGTGTCGCGTCCGGCGAGCCGGCTGCCGACGGGTTCGTGATCTGGACCCGCCTCGCCCCCAACCCGTTGAACGCCGACGGCCTGGGCGGCATGCCGAACACCAACACCGCCGTCGACTGGCAGGTCGCCACCGACGAACGCTTCACGAGCATCGCCCGCACCGGCACGTTCACGACGACGCAGGCGAGTGCCCACTCCGTCCACGTCACCCTCACCGGCCTGGAACCGGGCCGCGAGTACTGGTACCGCTTCCGCACCGGTGGCCACATCTCCCCCGTCGGCCGCGCCCTCACCGCACCGGCCGTCGGCACCTCGCCCGAGCTGAGCATGCTCTTCGCCTCGTGCTCGCACTACGAGGAGGGCTACTTCACCGCCTACCGCAGGATGGCGGAAGAGCACCCCGACCTGATCCTGCACCTCGGCGACTACATCTACGAGGGCGCCGCCACGACCACGAAGGTCCGCGAGTTCGCGCCCGCCGCCGAGATCAGCACGCTGGCCAACTACCGCGTCCGCCACGCCCAGTACAAGACCGACCCGGACCTGCAGGCCGCGCACGCCACCGCGCCCTGGCTGGTCGTCTGGGACGACCACGAGGTCGAGAACAACTACGCCAACCTGATCCGCAACGACACCAACCCCGCAGGCGACTTCAAGGCCCGCCGCGCGGCCGCGTACAAGGCCTACTACGAGCACATGCCGCTGCGCAGCGCACAGGCCCCCACCGCGGAGAACATGTTGCTGCACCGCAGGGTCCGCTGGGGCAGCCTCGCCACGTTCCACATGCTCGACACCCGCCAGTACCGCACCGACCAGGCGTGCGGTGACGGCTCGAAGGTCTGCCCGGAAGCCGACAATCCCTCACGAACCCTCACCGGCACCTCGCAGGAGACGTGGCTGATCGACGGCCTCCGCCAGAAGCTCGGCACCTGGGACTTCCTGGGCCAGCAGGTGTTCTTCGCCCAGAGGCTCAACAGCGCTGACGGCGCGAGGAGCATGGACGCGTGGGACGGCTACACCGCCAACCGCACCCGCATCCAGAACGCGTGGGACACCAACGGCAACAAGGGCACCGTCGTGCTCACCGGCGACGTGCACCGCAGCTGGGCCGCGAACCTCATGCAGAACTACGGCACGCAGAACCGGATCATCGGCACCGAGCTCGTCACCACGTCGATCACGTCCGGCGGTGACGGCAACGCGGCCGACAACAGCCTCAACCCGACGCTGAACCCGCACGTGAAGTACTTCAAGAACCTGCGCGGCTACGTCCGCACCCGCACCACCTCCACGCAGATGAACGTGGACTTCCGCGCCGTCGACAGGGTCACCGTCCGCGACTACCCGGTGAAGACGGTCGGCAGCTACGTCGTCGAAGCCACCAACCCCGGATTGCAGGCGCCGTGAAGACACTGCTGATCGCGAGCCTCCTGCTCGCCCCCGCGCCCATCACGTGGTCCACGGTCAACAGCGAGTCGAGCGGCGACCAGGACAACGCGTCCGTCTCGGCCACCCGCAACGGCTACACGGCCGTCGTGTGGGAGGACGACCGCGACTCCACCAACCCCGAGGACCCGATCCACTCCGACATCTGGATCCGCCTCTACAAGGAGGGCACCTCCCTCTACGAGAAGAAGCTGAGCACCGGCGGCACCGGCAACTGGCGTCACTGGCAGCCCGACGTGTCGCTGCACGAGAACGGCACCGCCGTCGTCGTGTGGTCGGAAGACCCGGACGGCAACGGTTACTACAACATCGCGGTCCGCTCGGTCAGCGCCGGCGGCACCGTGTCGGGCTCCGGCACGGCCAACGCGAGCTCCGACGGCCAGCAGCACTTCCCCAGCGTCGCGGCCGACCCGGACACCGGCGGCTTCGCGGTGACGTGGGAGGACAAGCAGGGCACCAACCCGCCCACCGTGCGCGTGAGCGGGTTCGCGTCCATCTCGTCCAAGACCTACGAGGCCCAGGTCAACAACGCGGGCGGCACCCACGCCAAGCCCCAGGTGGCCATGGGCGCCGCGGGCAACGCGATCGTGGTGTGGGAGGCCGACGCCAACGTCGCCCGCAAGATCCTCACCCCGTCCGGCGGCGTGAAGCAGGCGCAGACCACGACGGGGCAAGGCAAGCGCCCCGCCGTGGCGGCCAACTTCAACGGCGACTTCGCGGTCGCCTGGGAGCAGTCCGGTGTCCGCACCCAGTCCTTCACCGCGGCCGGGGCATCGCGTGGCGCCGTCGCCCAGACCACCGGCACCGACCCGCAGATCGGCATCGACGACCAGCTCGGCGTCGCGGTGACCACGGCGGAGGCACAGGACGTCTACACCCACGTCTACAACCCCGACGGCACCACCACCGGCCGCCCCGCGCGGCAGCTCACCGTCTCGAACGCCACCGGCAGGCAGGACGAGCCCGCCGTCGGCGTCGATCCGTGGGGCCGAGTCAGCATCGTCTACACCGACGACAACGACGGCAACGGGCACGACCAGATCTACCTCGGCACCGGCCTGACCACCCAGGCCTGGTAGCTCAGCGCAGACAGTTCAGCGCTGGTCGAGTGGCCGGCGTCGCTGGTGGACATCCGCCAGCGACGCCGGCTTCCACCACCCCTGCACGTCGTAGGTGTCCACGCCCGGCGGCACGATCTCGTCGATCCGGTCCAGCACGTCGTCTGTCAGCACCAGCGAAGCGCCCTCCAGCAACGACTCCAGCTGCTCCATCGTGCGCGGCCCGGTGATCGCCGAGGTCACCGCCGGATGCGTGGTCGCGAACGCGATCGCCAGCGCAGGCAGCGACACCCCCATCTCGTCGGCGAGCTTCGCGAACTGCTCCACCGCGTCGAACTTCGCCGCGTTCTCCGGCAACGTCTCGTCGAACCGCCGCGGGTGCAACGTGGACCGGAACGCCTCAGCCGCCGCGCCACGCCGGTGCTTGCCCGTCAGGAACCCACCCGCCAGCGGGCTCCACACCAGCACCCCCATCCCGAGTCGCCGGCACGTCGGCAGCACAGACCGCTCGATCCCTCTCGCCAGCAACGAGTACGGCGGCTGCTCGGTCCGGAACCGCAGGAACCCGCGGTTCATCGACACGTGGTACGCCTCGACGATCTCCTCCGCCGGGAACGTCGAACACCCGAACGCCCGGATCTTCCCGTCCCGCACCAGATCCGTCAGCACCGACAGCGTTTCCTCGATGTCGGTCGTGTAGTCCGGCCGGTGCACCTGGTACAGGTCGATCCAGTCGGTGCCGAGCCGGCGCAGGCTGTCCTCGACGGCCCTGACGACGTACCGGCGCGAGTTGCCGCTGCGGTTGCGGCCTTCACCCAGCGGGAAGTGCACCTTGGTGGCGAGCACGACGTCGTCCCTGCGGTCCTTCAACGCCTTGCCGACGATCTCCTCGGACTCCCCGGCCGAGTACATGTCGGCGGTGTCGACGAAGTTGATGCCGGCGTCGAGTGCGCGGTGGATGATCCGCACGCCCTCGTCGTGGTCCTTGTTGGCGACATCTCCGAACATCATGGCACCGAGGCAGTGGTGGCTGACCTCGATGCCGGTTCCCCCGAGTACGCGATAACGCATGGTCATGCCGCAAAACCTAGGAACTAGAGTCGCCTCTAGGTCAAGAACCTATGCTCGGGGCATGAGCTTGAGCATCGGGCAGGTGGCCGAACGCACCGGGCTGAGCGTGCACGCGCTGCGGTTCTACGAGAAGGAGGGCATCCTCGCCAACGAGGTCCACAGAGGACCGGGCGGGCGCCGGGTCTACACGCAGCAGGACGTCGACTGGCTGCGCATGTGCATCATGCTGCGGATGTCCGGAATGCCGGTGCCGGAGATCCGCCGCTACACCGAGCTGGTCCGCCAGGGCGACGGCAACGAGCTGCAGCGCCTCGAGATCCTCAAGGAACACCAGGAGCGCGTGCGTCAGCAGATGGCGCAGCTCCAGGAGTGCATGGACCTGATCACCTACAAGGTGGGCATCTACGAGGATTACGTCAATTCGATCGCCACCAGAGCGGTCGGCCAATAATCTCGGGCGCATGCCCGTCGTGCTCTCGCTGAACATCGCCCAGAAGACGATCCCGGTCGACTACGCCAAGACGGGCGCGACCGCGATCGACAAACGCCCGGTGGACGGGCCGCTGGAGGTGAGCCCGCCCGGACCGAAGGGCACAGCGGGCAGCGGCGTCCAGGGCGACCAGATCGGCGACTGGAACCACCACGGCGGCGACTACCAGGCCGTTTACGGCTACGCCCGTGAAGACCTCGACTTCTGGCAGGCCGAGCTGGGCGTCGACCTCCACAACGGCCAGTTCGGCGAGAACCTGACGACGCAGGGCATCGACCACACGCACGCCCTCGTGGGCGAGCGGTGGCGGGTCGGCACCGCGTTGCTGGAGGTCTCCGCGCCACGCGTGCCGTGCCGCACGTTCGCGGGCTTTCTCGGGCAGAGCGGCTGGGTGAAGCGGTTCACGCAGGAGGCGCGGCCCGGCGCGTACTTCCGCGTGATCGAGGCGGGACTGATTGCGCCAGGCGACGAGATCACCGTCGTCCACCGGCCCGGCCACGACGTCACGGTCGAGATGTTCTTCCGCGCCGTCACCACGGACGCGGACCTGCTCCCCCGCCTTCTGGAGGCGGGTGACTCGGTGCCGCCCGACGTGATCGAGCTGGTGCACAGGCGCAGGGTCGTCGAGCTCGACTCCTGACGACCGGATGTGGGCACCGCTCCGCGAAAGGAACGGCGCCCACGAGCACTACTGGACGGGGAAGCGCCTCACCCACCGCTTCTGCCACGGTGTTTCCACCGCGCGCCGGTGGTAGTTCGCGCGTGTCCACGCCACGGCTTCGTCCGCCGGCACGCCCGCCAGGACGGCGAGGCACGAGATGACCGTGCCGGTGCGTCCGACGCCACCGCTGCAGGCGACCTCGACGCGTTCGCCGGACAGTGCGCGGGCGTGCAGGGCGCGAATCACCCTGATCGCGGCGTCGTGATCACGCGGAAGACGGAAGTCCGGCCAGTCGATCCAGTCGTGCGGCCACGGCATGTCGACAGGTCGTGGCTGCAGGTACACCCCGTACTGGGGGTGCGGGTCCACGATCTTGCCGTCGCGCAGGCCACGCCCGGTGATCACGGCCCCGTCGGGCAGTTCGACGATCTTCACGAACAGTTCCCCCAAACAGTCTTCGTTTCGTGAAGTGTAGGAAAGCCCGTCAGACGGACAGCAGCACGACCAGCGGCGGGACACCTTCCGCCGCCACGCCTCCCCACGCCTGGTTGCGCGGCCTGCTCATCGCCAGCTGATCGGCCACCGCCAGCACGACGCTGCCCAGCAGCATGAACCACGACACGTAGATCACCAGCGTGCGCCCGACCAGCTCGTGCCCCGAATGCACGGCGATGAGCCCGGCGATCAGGCCACCGGCCAGGAACAGGTTGTAGAACCCCACCCCGAACGCCCACAGCCGGATCGCCGGCACGTCCTGCGCGGGCTGCCGGAACACCGAGTAGTGCACGCGGTGGATCAGAAACGCCTCCCACACCCACACGACCAGGTGCACGAGCACGGCCACCCCCGCCGCGACCTGCGCCACGACGCTCATTGCGTCACCCCGTGGCGTCCCAAAGCCTCCAGCCCGTGCGAAGACAGGTCGCGGAAGAACGCGCTCATCACGTCACCCACGGCGAACGCCAGGAACTGCACCGAGGGCGTGTGCACGGTGAACGTGTGCGGTGCGTTGGGTGGGATGACGATGGCGGAGCCCGGCGAAAGGTCGTGCAGCTCGCCGTCGAGCAACACGGCCATGCGCCCGTGCACCACGTAGTAGGCCTTGGGCCACGGCGTGCGGTGCGGTGGCGCAGCCTCGCCTCGCGGCGCGTCCACCTCGAACAGCTCGAACGCGCCGCCGGTGTGCTTCCCGGAGATCCGGACGGTGATCGTCGCGTCGGGCGAGGTCAGTTCCTCGCCCTCGCCTGCGGTGCTCACAACACGGGTGCTCATCATGCCGAGCAGCGTCCGTCTCCCCGGGCAACCCCGGACATCCCGCAAATCTGGGATGCCCGGACCACACGACGGCGGCGCATACTGCGAACCATGTGGGAAGGCCGGGCGCAGGGCGTGCGGCGCGAGGTGACAGCGCTGGCGAGCGCCGGGCTGGACGTCGCGCAGCTGCACGCGGCGGCCATCGCCCTGGTCGACCGGGTGGTTCCGTGCGAGCTCGCCTGCTGGGCCTCCATGGACCCCGACTCGGGCGCGATCAGCTCGATGACCAGCGGCGCCAACCGCATCCCGCAGCAGTACGAGCCACTCCTCGCGAGCGTCGAGCACACACCGGGCGAGCCACACACGTTCGCGGCCCTCGCCCAGCGCGGCGACACCGTGGCAAGGCTGGGGGACAAGCGCTCGACGCGGCTCAACGAGGTCTGGCGCCCGCTCGGGCTCAGCCACGAGCTGCGCGCGCTGTTCCGCGCCGACGACACGTGCTGGGGAGCGGCGGGCATGGTGCGCACGAGCGACTTCAGCGAGCGCGAGCTGGAGTTCATCGCGTCGGTGGCACCCGCGCTGGGATCGGCGACCAGGGTCGCAGCGCGAACAGCGGCCAGACGGGACGGCGCACCCGCCATCGTCGTCGTGGCGGAGGACGGCACGATCCGCGCGACGACCGCCTCCGCGACACGGTGGCGCGAAGAGCTGGAGGAGATCGCGCCGGGCAGGTTCGCCGTGATGATGCGCGCCGCCGCGGCCGGCACCCGCGCCGGGACGTTCAAGGCGCGAGTCCGCGACGCGCACGGCGGCTGGATCCTCCTCGAGGCCAGCGAGCTCGTCAGCACCGACGGCGTGGAGGCCGCGGTGACGATCAGCCGGGCGTCCGGCACGGAGCTGACCGGGTTGCTGCTGAAGGCCCACGGGGTGACCGCGCGCGAGCGGGACATCTGCCACGAGGTGCTGGCCGGCCAGTCGACGGCGGAGATAGCGGCACGGCTCGCCATCTCGCCGTACACCGTCCAGGACCATCTCAAATCGGTCTTCGCGAAGTTCGGCGTGCGCAGCCGGGCAGAGCTCGTCGCGAAGCTGTCGTAGCAGCTGCCGGGAGGCTCTCAGAGGGGACCTTCGGGGGATCGATCCGGGAGCCGCGCTCTGCCAGCATGAGCGCCATGTACTCCGACCGCGCCCTAGTCATCGGCGCCGGCTTCGCGGGACTGCTGGCGGCCAGGGTGTTGTCCGAGTCGTACGGCGACGTCGTGCTCGTGGAGCGCGATCAGATCACCGTGGACACCGAACACCGCGCAGGCATCCCGCAGGCCCACCACCCGCACGCGCTGCTGGCCCGCGGCGCCGAGGCGCTGGAAGCTCTCTTCCCCAAGCTGGGCGCGGAACTCGCGGCCGCGGGCGCGGTCGAGGCCGACCTCGGCAGCGACTTCATGAGCCGCGCCCCCGCCGGGTGGGCACCGCGCGACCCCATCGGCCTGAAGGTCCACTCGATGACACGGGTGACGATCGAACAGATCATCCGGCGCAGGGTGCTCAAGCTGCCCAACGTGTCCCTTGTGGACGGTGTCACGATCGACGGCCTGCTGCACGACCGCGGCACGGTCACCGGCGTGCATGGCAGGCGGGCCGACGAGCCCTACACCGACTACGCGGACCTCGTGGTCGACGCGTCCGGCCGCACCAGCAAGCTCGTCTCGTGGCTCGCGGAGTTCGGCGTGCACTGCCCGGCGCCGATGATCGTGAACGGCCACCTCGCCTACACCTCACGCCTCTACCACGTGAACCACGACCTCAAGCTCGACTGGAAGACCGCCTACGAGATCACGCACGCCCCCACCACCAGACGCGGCGGCGCGGTGTCCACAGTGGACGACGGTCTGTGGTTCGTGACCCTGTTCGGCGCGGGCGGCGACGCCGCCCCGACCGACGAGGACGGCTTCCTCGCCTACGCCACCACGCTCGAGTGCCAGGACATCGCCGAGATCATCAAGACGGCGACCCCGGCGTCAGCGATCCACCACGCCCCCAACCTGCGCAGCCGCTGGAACCGCTTTCACAAGGTCCCGAACTGGCCGCGCGGCCTGCTCGCCCTCGGTGACTCGGTCGTCTCGCTCAACCCCGTCTACGGCCACGGCATGACCCTCGCCGCCCTCAACTGCACCGACCTGCGAAACCTGCTCGAGGACCACGACCTGGCCAACGAGCCGCTCGTCTTCCAGCGCGCGGTCGCCAAGTCCGCCCAGATCCCGTGGACCTCCGCGACCACCACCGACCTCGGCTGGAGCCAGCGGAAACTGCCGCGGAGCACGCGGTTCACGCAGTGGTACGCCCGCCACCTGTTCGAGGTCATCCCCGGCAACCCGCAGGTCTACCGCGCCTTCATCCGCGTCTCGCAGATGGTCGACCACCCGGCGGCACTCTTCCGGCCCGCCGTTCTGCGCCGAGTGCTGTGGAGCGCCCTCAGCGGATCGCGCCCTCGGGCCAGAGAACGGTGACCGGCACACCTCGCGACCGCGCATAGGCGACCACATCAGCAGTGCCACCGGGTCCGCGGCCGGGCTGCCCGTCCCACACGGCCAGCAACGCGTCGGACTCGTCGACCATCCGTTTGCCCGCCTCCATGTACGCGTGCGGGTCGGGCGTGACGAACGGCAGTTGCACGACCTTGGCCGCCTGCGTGAGCAACCTGTCGTAGACGGGCCGGTAATCCTCAGGCAGCGACTCGCGATACCTCACCGCGGGCAGCACGGCAACGAGCGCACCGCCGGCGTCCAGCACAGCCTGCGCGAACACGGCGTCGGCGCCGTCTGCCAGGCACGACACACCACCGACATCGCCGCTCTCGGCCACGGCGGCACGGATCATCCGATCAATCTCCGCCTCCAGCTCGGCCGAGAGGCCGCGATGTCCTGTGATGGCGAGCTGCGTCATCTGGGCAGGATAGGCGGCCACCACGAGATCAGGCCGCCGGACACAGCGCACTTGGCGGCTGAGCCTCTCAGCCGCGCTTCCGCTCTGCGAATTCCTTTGCGACAGCCGTGTAGTGGACGTTCGTCATGATCCCGAGGATGTTCCCGAACGGGTCCACGACGGACGCCGTCACGTACCCCTCACCGCGCACCCGCGGCTCGTCGTGCGTCTTCGCACCGAGCTCGTGCAGCCGGGCGAACGTCGCCTCGAGATCGTCGACCGCCCAGAACAGGATCGCACCGGCCGGACCGTCCGACGGCGTCACCTCGAACTTCCGCTGTGCCAGCCCCAGCTCGGCCAGGTAGTCGCCGAGACGGAACTCGACGTACCCGAGCTCCCCCTCCGGCGTGCGCCCCTCGAAGTAGGCCTCGATCCCGAGGAACGACGTGTACCAGGCGCGCGCCGCCTCCAGGTCGTCGGCGTAGTAGGTCACAGTCGACATGCCTCGCAACATCGCGAATCCCTTCAGAAAAAATCTCGGTGTCGGGATTCAGCCTCGGCCGTAAAGTGCTCATCTGGTGAGCACTTTGATGAGGAACCTCGGAACATGCGCGCAGACCGTCTCGTCGCCACGTTGCTGCTGATGCAGGCCAGAGGCCGCATCACCGCCGCTGAGCTGGCAAAAGAGCTCGAAGTGTCCACCGCCACCGCCCGCCGCGACCTCGAGGCGCTGTCCACCGCGGGTGTCCCCGTGTACCCCCAGCCGGGCCGCGGCGGCGGCTGGTCGCTCATCGGCGGGGCCCGCACCGACCTGAGCGGGCTGACCGCGGCGGAGGCGCAGGCGTTGTTCCTGATCGCCGGACCGGCCGCTTCCGTTGCGCCGCAGGTGAAATCGGCACTGAGGAAGCTGGTGCGCGCACTGCCGCAGACGTTCCGCGCCGAAGCGGAAGCCGCGGCGTCCGCCGTCGTCGTCGACACCGCGGGCTGGGGCGACGACACGAAGGACCGGCCGGTGCTGGTGTCGGTGCTGCAACAGGCCGTGGTGCAGCAGATCAAGGTCCGCCTGACCTACCAGAAGCGCGGCTCGGCACCCACCGGGCGCGTGGTCGACCCGTGGGGACTCGTCGACAAGGACGGCATCTGGTACTTCGTCGCCGGCACCCCGGACGGCCAGCGGACGTTCCGGATCGACCGGATCCTCGGTGCGACCCTGACCGGCACGCCGTCGACGAAGCCGCCCGACTTCGAGCTGACGAAGGCGTGGGACTCGGTCGTCACGGAGGTCGAGCAACGCCGTTCGGAGACCGCGGCGATCATGCTGGTGCCCGCCCGGTTCGTGAAGATCTTCCAGCACATGCACGGCCGCCACTGCACGGTGCTCGCGAACATCGGCGAGCACGTCCGGGTGCAGCTGACCGCACCGCGCCCGCTCGACATCGCCCGCAACGTCGCCGGGTGGGGCGGCCTGATCACCGTCGAGTCACCGGACTCGGTGCAGGAGCACCTCGCACGCATCGGCGCCGAGCTGGTCAGCCGATACCCACCTGCTTCTCCAGCCGGTCCAGCCGAGTCATGATCATCTGCAGCACCTTGGCCGCGTCCGGCGCGGCCTGCTGCTGCTTCTTCAGGTGCACGATGCCGGCGAGCGCGGTCTGCACGGCACGGCGCGTGCCCTTGAGGTCGGCGCCGTGCTCGCGGAGCACCTCGCCGCCCTTGCCGTCGGGTTCGGCGATGATGCCGAGCAGAAGGTGCTCGCAGCCCACGTAGTTGTGCCCCAGCGACATCGCCTCGACCACGGCCAGTTCCAGCGCGTTGACCGCGTCCTGGGCGAAGCCGGTCCCCTCGCCGGGCGAGGACGGAAAACTCAGCGTCCGCGGGTCGATGTCGATCGCGCGCAGCACGTCCAGACCGAGGTTGGCGCCCTCCTCGACGAGCGCCCGCCCCAGCTCCGCGGTGGTCACCACGGGCGACTCGGCCGCGCGACGGATCACGGTGCGCAGCCGCTCGGTGAGCTGCGAGCCCCGGTCGCCGTCGAGATCCGCGACCGTGAGCCCGCGCACCGAGGTGAGCCGCTTGACCGACACCTCGAGCGCGCGCTGACAGATCGCCGAGACCGGAATGTTCAGTTCCTTCACCGTTTCGGCCAGGTCATCGGGCAGGTACACGTTGATTTTCGGCATAACCCTATATGTACCCCCATGTAGGGTTACAGTCAATGGCAAACGCGGCAACCGTCACACTTGCGGGTGATCAAAGGTGACGGGAGCGCGGGCGTGGAGGAGAAGAGCAGGCTCATCGGGAGCCGCTACCGGTTGCAGGAGAAGATCGGTCAGGGGGCGATGGGAGTCGTCTGGCAGGCCTACGACGAGCAACTGCATCGCGTGGTCGCGGCAAAGGAGCTGCTCGCGCTCGACGGCCTCGACGACGCCAAGATCGAACGCGCCAAGGCCAGGGCCATGCGCGAGGCCCGGCTGGCCGCGCGGCTCGAACACCCGAACGCCATCCGCGTCTACGACGTCGTGGAGGAGGACGGTCAGCCCTGGCTGATCATGGAGTACCTCCCCTCCCGCAGTCTCGCCGCCGTGATCGCCGAACAGGGCTCGCTGCCGCCCCGCGAGGTCGCCCGCATCGGCTGCTACACCGCCGCCGCCCTCGCCGCCGCGCACCGCCACGGCATCCAGCACCGCGACGTGAAGCCCGGCAACATCCTGATCGGCGACCAGGAAGTCAAGATCACGGACTTCGGCATCTCCCGCGCCACCGACGACGGCACCGCCACCGCGACCGGCACCGTCGGCACGCCCGCCTTCTTCTCCCCCGAGGTCGCCCGCGGCGACGACGCCGGTTTCCCCTCCGACGTCTTCTCGCTCGGCGCCACGCTCTACAACGCCGTCGAGGGCGCCCCTCCGTTCGGCGCCGCGGACAACCACATCGCGATGCTCCACCGGGTGGCGAGCGGTTCGTTCATGCCGCCGGCCAGTGCCGGGCCGCTGCTGTCCCCCGTGCTGTTCCGGCTGCTGGCCAACGACCCGGAGCGGCGGCCGACCATGGAGGAGGCCGTGCACCTGCTGGCCGCCGTGGTGAACGAGTCGCCGCAGGTGTCCGAGGCGACCGCCGTCATTCCGGCCACGGTCGAGCTTCCGGTCGAGGCCCAGCCGGAGGAGAAGGCCAAGCAGGAGGCGAGCGCGGCCGCCGCCGGGCTGGTGGCCGGAGCCGCTGCCGCCGAGGCCGCCAAGCTCACGGCGCCCGAGCCGCAGCCAGAGCCGCAGCCAGAGCCGGAGCCCGAGCCGCAGCCGGAACCCGAGCCCGAGCCCGAGCCCGCGGTGGCAGCACCCGTAGAACCTGTTGCCACACAAGAGGAACCGGCACCCGTCGCCCCGATCCCCGCCCAGCCGGAACCCGAGGAGAAGCGGCGCAAGTTCCCGCTGGTCCCCATCGGGATCGTGATCCTCGTGCTGGCCGTGGGCATCGGCTCGTTCCTGTTGTGGCCCAAGGGCGGCAACCAGAACAACGCGGCCACCCCGCCGACCTCCGGCACCTCGAACGCGCCCACCACGAGCCAGTCCCAGCCGCAGTCGCAGTCGCCGACGGAAACGCCGGCACAGCCCACGACCCAGCCCCAGCCAAACCCTCAGACGAGCACGCCGAACCCCGGCCAGACGCCTCCGCCGGCCCCTCAGACCGCACAGCAGGCCATCGAGGCGTACTACGCGCTGATCCCCAACGACCTGCAGACCGGCTGGTCGCTGCTCACCGACAGCTTCAAGGCCAGCCGCCGCAACCTGACCTTCGAGGGCTACCAGTCGTTCTGGCGCCAGTACACGGGCGTCCAGGTGTCGAACCCGGAACCGCAGGGCGACAACGTCGTGACGGTGACAGTGCAGTACATGCAAGGCGGCAGTGTCGCCATGACCGAGCGCCACACGTACACGCTCGTTCAGCAGAACGGCAAGTGGATGATCGACAGGCAGGTGCCATGACCCGGCACGCACTCGTCACCGGAGCCTCGCGCGGCATCGGTGCCGCCATCGCCCACGCCCTCGCGGACAAGGGCCACCGGATCGCCGTCCACTTCCGGTCCGACCCGGCCGCGGCGGAAGCAGTCGCCGCGAACCTGCCAGGAGACGGTCACGTCACCGTGCAGGGCGATCTCGGTGCCGGCCAGGCCGAGCAGATCGTCGGCGAGACGGTCGAGAAGCTCGGCGGGCTCGACGTCCTGGTCAACAACGCGGGCATCTACTTCCACCACCCGATCACGACGACCAGCTTCGGCGAATGGCAGGAAGCCTGGCGCCGCACCATCGAGCTCAACCTGTTCGGCCCCGCCGACCTCGCCTGGCACGCGGTCCGGCAGATGACCGAGGGTGGCCGGATCATCAACATCGGCTCCAGGGGCGCCTACCGCGGCGAACCCGACGCCCCGGCGTACGGGGCGGCGAAGGCCGGGCTGCACGCGATGACCCAGTCGCTCGCGCAATCCCTTGCGCCGCAGGGCATCGCGGTCGCCGGTGTCGCGCCGGGCTTCGTCCGCACCGAGATGGTCACCGATTTCCTCGCCGGCCCCGAGGGCGACGCGATCCGGGCGCAGAGCCCGTTCCACCGCGTCGCCGAGCCCGAGGAGGTGGCCGCGGCGGTCGCGTGGCTCGCGCAACCGGAAGCGGTGTGGGCCAGCGGCACGATCATCGACGTGAACGGCGCGTCCTACCTCCGCTGATTCCCCGGAAGGCGACCGGAACTGGTTCCGGTCGCTTGTTGATCTTCCCGGCAACCGGTCTAGACCACTAACGTCGCGGTGGGCGCACGACGAAGTGGAAGGCAACCCCTGCAATGCGTTCACTCCGATCTCGCCTCGGCGCCGTCAGCCACGCGCTGGCCGCGACCGCGGCGACACTGACGGTCATCGCGCCGGCCGCGCAGGCCGCGTATCCCCCGGGTTTCAAGAGCGTCGGCTACCAGCCGTCGTGGTCCAGCAACGTCAGCACCATCCCGTACAACAAGCTCACGCACATCAACTACGCGTTCGTGCTGCCGAACGCGAACGGCACGCTCCAAGGCGTCCCTGAGCCCGGCAGGCTGCAGCAGCTGGTGAGCCTCGGCCACCAGAACGGTGTGAAGGTCTCGATCGCGGTCGGCGGCTGGAACAACGGCAACGACGACAACTTCGAGATCCTGGCCGCCAACGCGAACAGCCGCACCACGTTCGTGAACGCCCTGATCAACGTCGTCAACCAGTACAACCTCGACGGCGTCGACATGGACTGGGAGTACCCGGACCCCGGCGTCGAGGGCGACAACTTCACCCTGCTGATGCGGCAGCTTGGCGACGCACTGCACAGCAGGGGCAAGCTGCTCACGGCCGCGGTCGTCAGCGAGGGCTCCGTGGCGAACGGTGTGCAGCCCGCGGTGTTCGGCATCGTCGACTGGCTGAACATCATGGCCTACGACGGCGGCAGCCCGCACGCGAACTACGACTGGTCGATCAACAGCGTCAACTTCTGGAAGAACCGCGGTCTGCCGGCGAGCAAGGCGGTTCTGGGCGTGCCCTTCTACAGCCGTCCGACCTACATCTCCTACCGCGACCTCGTCGCGCAGGACCCGGCCAACGCCAACCGCGACTGCTACAACGGCAACTGCTACAACGGCCTGCCGACGATCCGCCGCAAGACCACGTGGGCGATGTCGAACGCGGGCGGCGTCATGAACTGGGAGCTCTCCCAGGACACCACCAACAGCACCAGCCTGCTCAACGCCATCTGGGAAACCGCGTCCGGAGGCAACCCGAACCCGCCCACCGGCGGCACGATCACCGGCTACGGCGGCAAGTGCGTCGACGTGGCGGGCGCGAACTCCGCCAACGGCACCGCGGTTCAGCTCTGGACGTGCAACGGCACCAACGCCCAGCAGTGGACCCGCAACGGCAACACGGTGCGCGCCCTGGGCAAGTGCCTCGACGCGTCCGGCACGGCCAACGGCGCCGTGACACAGATCTGGGACTGCACCGGCGCGCCGAACCAGCAGTGGACCTCCGAGGCCAACGGCCAGCTGCGCAACGTGGGGTCGGGCAGATGCCTCGACGCCACCGGCCCCAGCTCGGCGGACGGCACCAGGCTCCAGCTCTGGGACTGCGCCGGCACCGCCAACCAGCAGTGGCGCTTCAACTGAGTCTCCGGCCCGATGACGCGGGCGATGATCCCTCACCGGGATCATCGCCCGCCGTACGATCTGTGCCGTGGCACCCAGCCTGGAAAACCTGCTGGTCGTGGGCATCGCGTCGAGCGCGCTGTTCGACCTCTCCGCGTCCGACGCCGTCTTCCACTCCGAAGGCGAGCACGCCTACCGCGCCTACCAGGAAGCGCACCTCGACGAGCCGTTCGCGCCGGGGGTAGCGTTCCCGTTCATCCGCCGGCTGCTGCAGCTCAACTCGTTGGGACCGCTGGTCGAGGTCATCGTGCTGTCGCGCAACTCCCCCGACACGGGCCTGCGCATCCTCCGCTCGGCCGCCCACCACGGGCTCACGATCACGCGCGCGATCTTCACCGAGGGACGCGCACCTCACGAGTTCATGCCGGCGCTGAACATGTCGCTGTTCCTGTCCGCTCACGAGAACGACGTCCGCAAGGCGACTCTGGCCGGCATGCCCGCCGGTCAGGTCCTCAAGTCGTCGTTCAAGGACGACGACGACCCGGCGTTGAGGATCGCGTTCGACTTCGACGGCGTGCTGGCGGACGACGCGGCGGAGCGGGTCTACCAGAGCGGCGGGCTCGACCAGTTCCAGGAACACGAGGCCACGAACGTCGTCACGCCGCTCGATCCCGGTCCACTGAGGAACTTCCTCGCGGGCATCAACCGGATCCAGCGGCAGGCCGAGAACCGGATCCGCGTCTCGGTGGTCACGGCCAGGTCGGCACCGGCACACGAGCGCGCGATCAACAGCCTCAAGGCGTGGGGACTGACGGTGAACGACGCGTTCTTCCTGGGAGGCCTCAGGAAGGCCCCGATCCTCGACGTCCTCAAGCCGCACATCTTCTTCGACGACCAGCGCGGGCACCTGATCCAGACCGTGCCGTGCGTGCACATCCCCTTCGGGGTCACCAACGAAACGTGACCTCGACATGAGTAGCTGTACTCATGACAGTCCGGGTGTGACGCAGGACTCTCAGGATCATGACTACTTCTACGCCCCCGCACACGCCGACGACCGGTGCCTTCTACATGCAGGCGGTCCTCTCGTTCGGGCTCTCGCTGACCGCCGTCGGCATCGGAGTCGTCTTCCTGCCCGTCGACGGATGGGTGCGCGCATTCCTGGGAATCGCGATGCTCTACACGGTCACGTCGGCGTTCACGCTGGCCAAGGTGATCAGGGACCGGCAGGAGGACACCTACATCACGAGCCGGGTGGACAGAGCGCGGCTGGACAAGCTGCTGGCCGAGCACGACCCGTTCAAACTCGACGCGGCCTGATCAGAGGAGGCCGAGCGGGCCGGGGGCGGGGAGGCCGAACTGCCCGGCGAAGTCCACAACGAGGCGGGGAACCCGTTCACCGCAGCCAGACTCGGCAACGCACCGCCGGATCCGCCGTACACGCGCACCAGCCGTGGTGCAGCAGCATCCCGCCACTGTTCAGCACGACCGCGCCCAGCAGAGACCGCGCTGTCACCTGCAGCTGCAGCAGCGTCGTGCGACACGCCGAACTGACCGGCGGCGGCACCACGCACTCGGTGGCGCCCTTCGGCGATGCCTCGCACAAGGTCCCCAGGAACGCAGAAGAGCCCGGCCACACCGTGACCGGGCCCTCCCGTCCAACCACCAGTGCCGCGACAGCCAGCCTTCGCCGCGTCTTCGACGCTCAGCGGGCCACCTCGCGGCACCGGTCCCGCGCCCCGGTACAACCAGTACAGGGACGCGGGGCCGGCACCACGATGCGGCCGTCTGACCGCCGAACACGGGGCAAAGGCCGACTGCCACGGCACTAGCGAGCGATACCGTCCTCGATCGCCTTGATGATCGCCGGCCTCAGCTCGGCAGCCGAGATGATCGCGTCGACCGACCCGACCTCGACCGCGCGCTGCACGCTGTGCACCCGGTCGAACTCGGCGGCCATCTCGTTCAGCTTCTCCGTCCGCACCGACTGACGCGTCGCCGTCAGCTCGGCGGTCAGGGCCGCCCGCTCGGCACCGGTGGCCTCGGCGACCGAGGCCTCCAGCTTCTTCACGCGCGGGTCGTTGGCGGTGCGGCCGTCGACCTCGCGGGCGAACACCACGGCCGCGGCGGGTGCGCCGCCGATGACCGAGGCGTACGAGCCCTCGACCGCGAGCACCGTCATGGACGGGTTCAGGGCCTTGGAGAAGACCACGAACGCGCCGCCGTGGTAGCGCGAGATCACGCAGAACACGATCGGGCCGACGAAGTTGACGATCGCGCGGCCGATCTCCGCGCCGTACTCCAGCTGGAGTTCGCGCATCGACTCCGGGGAGCCGTCGAAGCCGGACAGGTTCGCGAGCACCACGAGCGGCCGGTTGCCCGAGGCCGCGTTGATCGCGCGGGCCGCCTTCTTCGACGACTTCGGGAACAGCGTGCCGGCGGTGTAGGTGTCCGGGCCGTCGGTGGGCGGGAAGCCGGTGCGGGGCACGCCGCGCGACTCGATGCCCAGCAGCGTCACGGGAATGCCGCCGAGGTGCACGTCCTGGACGACCGCGGTGTCGGCCTCCGCCATGCCCGCCCAGCGCTCCAGCACGTCGTGGTCCTGGTCGGACAGCGCGCGCATGACCGTGCGGATGTCGAACGGCTTCTTGCGGTCCGGGTTCGCCTCGATCGAGAAGATCTCGCCGACCGTCGCGAAAGGACTGTCACCGACGACGTGCGGGTAGGAGGAGACGTCACGGGAAACGGGGTCCGAAGTCGGCACCCGGCGCGGGCCCGGCTCGCCCGGCGCGATGTAGCTGTGCTCGTAGTGAGCCAGCAGCACGTCGAACGCGGCGCGGAGGTTCGGTGCCCAGTACTGCGCCTGGCCGTTCGGGCCCATGACGCGGTCGTAGCCGCCGATGCCGTAGTTGTCCTCGGCCGAGACACCGCCGGAGAAGTCCAGCGCCTGCTTGCCGGTCAGCACCATGGCCGAGTCCGGAGTCATGACGAGGATGCCCTTGGTGTGCATGAGCATCGTGGCCTCGGCGTTCCAGTACGGCTGGGCGCCGACGTTGATGCCGTTGACCACCACGTTGATCTCGCCACCGGCCTGGGTGAACTCGACGATCCGCTTCAGAGCGGCGGCGACCCAGTCCATGTTCTCGACGCCGGAGCTCATCGAGATCTTGGCGCCGGAGGACAGCGAGAACCACTCCAGCGGAACGGAGAGCTCCGAGGCCAGGTCCAGGGCGTGGATCACGCGGGTGCACTCGGGCTCGGCCAGCGCACCCAGCGACTTGGTCGGGTCGCCGAGCAGCACGACGCGCTTCATGCCTTCTGGGTAAGCGGGGGTGGGCGTCGTCACCACACCGACGACGATGCCCGCCTTGTTGCCGCCGCGCGGGCGGTCGACCGGCACGAGAGCGCCGTCGACGAGGTCGTGCTCCACGAAGGACCCGCCGTCGCCGGCGAGCATGTCGACCAGCTCGTACGGGTAGATCGTGCCGCGCGACTGGGCGCGCAGGACGTTCTGGCGGTAGTCGTCGAGCGGCTGGATCGGCTCGGCCGGCGGCTGCACGAACGAGAACGACACACCGGCGCCCGCGTCGTTGGCGATGCGCACTCCGATGTCGGTGAGCTCACCGGAGACGGGATCCTTGCGGCGCGCCAGGAACAGGACCTCTTCCAGGTCCAGGCCCGTGGTCGTCGGCAGCACGCGCGAGCCGACCGCGTCGAGGTCCTTCGAGGACAGGTCGGTCGGCGGCCACGCGTACAGCACGACCCGGTTGGTGGCCAGGCGAGTCCGGCCACCCGCCTGCGCACGAGCGCGCCTGATTCCGTCGAGACACGTGGCCAGCACGTCCTCGGCGGCGGGCAGAGCCACGATCCGGCCGTCGTCGTCCCGCAGCGGCGTGAGGTCGCGCACCTGGCCCAGAGCGACGAGCCGCTCGTCGGACTTGTTCGCCTTGGCGACCGCGCGGAACAGGTAGACGTCCTCGTCCAGCGACGGCAGGCGGGTGAGGTCGAACTCCCGCAACCGCTCCAGCTGCATGCGTTCGGCGATGCGCGGGTGCAGCCCGCGCACCAGCCTCTCCTCGGCGAACCCGTTGGAAGACGGGCGGAACGTGAAGTGGTGGTGCATCGACTCGCCACGGCGGCCCGCCACCGTGGTGGTGATGCGGGTGATCGTCGGCGGGAGCTGGTGCGCGGCCAGCGCCGCGCCCAGGCCGGCGGCCATCTCGTCCTGGTCGGTCGGGCCGTCGGGCCAGTTGACGTAGAGGTCGGCGACGACGGGGCGTCCGTCGGCGTGCTTCACCACGTCGCCGATGGCCTCCGACAGCGCGGGGAACTCCACGGCGGACGAGACGAGGCGGGTCTGCTCCGGCTCGTTCTCCGCGATGAAGAACGCACCGTTCACGCGCGGGTTCTCCAGCGCCTTCTTGGTGTAGTAGCGGCGCGCCAGCACCTCCAGCAACGGGGTGTTGTCCGCGCCGGGCTTGCCGATGCGCTGGCCGAGCAGGCGCACCAGCGGTTCCGCGGACGCCACCATCGCCGCGATCCGCTCCTCGCGGTCGGCGGCCTGGGGCTGCGCGTCGAGGTGGATCAGGTGCCTGCGGACCTCGCTGTGCACGCGGGCGCGGTTGCGGCGCACCAGCGGCTGCGCGAACCACGTGAACACGACGCTGCGGGCCAGGTCGGCCACGGCCGGGTAGCGGACCTGCGTCGCGGCGACGATGTGCTCCAGCACCAGGCCGACCTGCACCCGCTCGGACTCGACCGGCGGCGCCTCCTGCACCCACTGGCGCAGCAGGGTCGTCGCGACGGCCGCGTCGAACACACCGCGGCGCAGCGCCACGAAGATGCGGAAGACGGCCTGCTCCAGCTCCGGCGTGCGCTCCAGCTCGGCGATGCCGTAGTGGCCGAGCACGTTCCGCAGCCGGGCGCGGAAGCTCTCCGGCAGCGCGGCGCGGTCGGCGTCCAGCGTCTTCAGGTACGTGTGGAAGTGCTCGCGCGGCGAGTGGATGTGGTTCTCCGGCTTGCTCTCCTCGCCGGCCGGGCGGTTGCGCGAGAGGTCGCACAGGTCGGCGAAGATGCCGAGCAGCTTGGCCTCGGCGACGAGCGGCCGCTCCGGCAGGTCGTGCCGCGCGCCCATGTAGTCCGCCAGCACGCGCTCGGTGTCGGCGGCCGTGGTGTCGAAGCCCAGCAACAGGTTGCGCAGGTCTTCGAGACCGCGCGCGGCGAGCTCCTCCGGCTGGACGTCGGTGCGCGGGGCGGGCAGCTCCAGCTCGACGGAGGACTCGGACTTCTGCACCTCGACGGCGCCGTCCGCGTCCTCGATCTCCTCCAGCTTCAGCAGCGCGCCACCGGCGGGCACCTGGGTGCCTACGACGACGTTGAGCTCCTTGAGGCGGGCGCGGAACGGCGCGCGCAGCACCGTCTCCATCTTCATCGCCTCGAGCACCAGAACCGGTGCGCCGGCCTCAACCTCGGCACCGACCTCCAGCGGGGTCGCGACTACCAGCGCCGGCATCGGCGAGCGGAGCACACCGCCCTCGTCGCGGGTGACGCGGTGCGTGACACCGTCGACCTCGACCTGGTGGACCGGGCCCGAAGTGCCGGTGACGACACGGAATCGCGTGCCGTTCACGGTGATCTGGCCGACGTGGTGGTCGAAGCGCTCGACGTCGACGTCACCGGTCAGCACGGCATCGGAGTCCGCAGCGGACACACCCACGCGGTACTTGGTGGCACCGATGCGGGCGACCCGCACCACGTACGGCTGGCCGCGCAGCACGAACTCCAGCTTGCGCGCGCCCTCGTGGTTCGTGCGCGGCTGGCCACCGTGCGCGGACGCCAGCAGCTCGGTGCGGTTGATCTGCTCCTCGTCCTCGTACACCTCGATGCCAGCCGCCGCGAGGGCGATCGCGGAGTGGCGGTGCGAGATCAGGCCGCCGTCGGCGCGGACGCGGTCGATCCAGGAGGTGTCGGCGGAGCCGTCGATCACGGCGGGCTCGTCGAGCAGGTCCAGCACGAAGCTCTTGTTGGTCGTGCCGCCCTCGATGATGACGGTCGTCTCGGCCATGGCGCGGCGCAGCTTGCCGAGCGCCTCGTCGCGGTTGCGGCCGTACGCGATGATCTTCGCGATCATCGAGTCGAAGTCGGCGGGGATCTGCGAGCCCTCCGCGACACCGGTGTCGACGCGGATGCCTGGGCCCGCGGGCAGCTCGAGACGGACGATCTTGCCGGGGCACGGCGCGAAGTCGCGGTCCGGGTCCTCCGCGTTCAGCCGGGCCTCGACGGCGTGGCCGAGCTCGGCCGGCTTGGCGCCTTCGAGCCTGCCGCCGCCCGCGACGTGCAGCTGTGCCTTGACCAGGTCGAAGCCCGTGGTGATCTCGGTGATCGGGTGCTCGACCTGCAGGCGGGTGTTGACCTCCAGGAACGCGAAGAGCTTCTCACCGGGGTGGTAGAGGAACTCGACGGTGCAGGCGCCGCGGTAGCCGACCGCGTTCGCGAGCCGCTCCGCCGACGCCTTGAGGTCCTCGACCTGATGCGGCTCCAGCACGCAGGACGCCGACTCCTCGATGATCTTCTGGTTGCGCCGCTGCACCGAGCAGTCGCGAACGCCGAGCGCCCACGCCGTGCCCTGGCCGTCGGCGATGACCTGCACCTCGACGTGGCGGGCGCCGGTGACGAGGCGCTCCAGGAACATCACGCCGGAGCCGAACGCGCGCTCGGCCTCCATGCTGGTGCGGTCGAAGTTCTCCTCCAGCTCCTCCGGCGAGGTGATCTTGCGGATGCCTCGGCCGCCACCACCGGCGGTCGCCTTCAGCATCAACGGGTAGGTGACCTCCTCGGCCACCTTCAGGGCGTGCTCGAGGTTCTCGACGGCACCGCGGCTCCACGGCGCGACGGGAACGCCGACCTCCTCGGCGATCAGCTTCGAGCCGATCTTGTCACCGAGCTTGCGCATGGCCTCGGCCGACGGGCCGACGAACGTGACGCCGACCTTCTCGCACAGCTCGGCGAACTCCGGGATCTCTGCGACGAAGCCCCAGCCGACCCACGCGGCGTCGGCCTTCGTCTCGACGAGCGCGGTCTCCAGCACCTTCAGGTTGAGGTACGGACGGTCCGCCGCCAGGCCGAGGTTGTAGGCGAGGTCGGCTTCCCTCACGAAGGGCGCCGACTTGTCGACATCGGTGTACAGGGCGACGGTCTCGATCCGTTCCCCTGACTCGGCGGCGAGCTCACGGACGGCGTGGATCAGCCGCATTGCGGCTTCCCCGCGGTTGACGATCGCTACACGACTGAACAACGACTTGACTCCTCGCGGACGCACAAACCTCAGCGGCAGTCGCCGCCCAATCGATGTACACACTCTCGTCTACTACCCGGTAGGAAAACCGCTGGATCGAAGCGAGTTGAGCAGCGTGCTTTGTATGAAACCAACAAGCAACCAGGTCCTCGGCACAGGATCACTTGAGTCCGTGTCCCAGCTCACGGTCCGGTCCCGCCTTCACCTTCGACCACCCGACCCCGGCGGCGAACACGAGCGGTAACGCCGTGATCACCAGGGCGGCCTGCACCGACCACGCGTCGGCCAGCACTCCCCCGGCCAGCGCACCGGTCGGCTGCCCCACCCCGAAGGTCACCATGCGTCCCACCAGGTTGACCCTGCCCTGCAGGTGATCAGGGGTCGCGAGCTGGCGCACCGTCAGCCCGTTGACGATGACGACCGTCGAGGTCAGTCCCCACAACGCGGTGCCGGCGACCGCGAGCCACCACTGATCCACCCCCACCAGCAACGCCATGACACCCGCGCCGGCGGACAGCCCGATCGTCGTGACGTGCCGGGGCTCGCAGGCGCCACTGATCCTCGGCATGAGGACGATCGCGGCGAACGACCCGGCGGCCAGGGCGCTGAACAACACCCCGATCCGCGCGTCGGTGCCGGGCACACCGAAGACCCGGAAGGCGTAGACGACGATGAGCCCGGACACCGCGCCGCCCGCGATCGCCTGACCGATCCCCAGGGCGGTGAAGAGCCGGACTGTGGGTTCCCTCCACAGGAACTCGAGCCCTTCTCTGATGTCGGCCCAGAGCGTGCTCCGCGGTTTCCCGGTTTTGCTGAGAGGTCTCAGAATCATTCGGACGAGCGCCGCGGACACGGCGAAGCTGACGGCGTCGAGCGCCATGGCTCCCGCCGGTCCGATGACGACGATCAGCACGCCGGCCGCCGACGGCGCGACGATGTGCACGGCGGTGGCGGCACTCCAGATCGCGCTGTTGGCACGGACGAGGTTGCGGCAGCCGACGAGCGCGGGCACGGCCCCGAAGTTGGCCGCGTCGAACCACACCCCGACGCTCGCCACGCCCGCGGCGACCAGCAGCAGGTGCAGCGGGGTCAGCGCGTCCAGAGCGGCCGCCACCGGCACGCTCGCGAGGAGCCCGGCGCTGACGAGGTCCGTGCAGACCATGACCGTGCGCCGGTCCGTCCGGTCGACGAGGGCACCCGCGAACAGACCGAACACGAGGTAGGGCGCGGCCGTGAGAGCCGCCAGCGCACCCGTGTACACGGCGCTGCCGGTGAGCGAGTACATGAGGACGGGCAGCGCGACGCCCGACACCGCGGACCCCGCGGTCGAGATCACCCTGGCGAGCCAGAGCTTCCCGAACTCGCGGTCGGTCCACAGCGTCAACCGGTCAGGCTTGCGGAACTCGGATCACGCTCCCCGGATGGATCACGTTGGGGTCCGTGATGACGTGCGGGTTGGCGCGCACCAGCCGCGTGTAGAGGTTGCCGGAGCCGTAGAACTGCGTGGCGATCCCCCACAGGGTGTCGCCCGGCTGGATCGTGTACTCCTGGTAGACGCGGTACCCCGGCACGATCCGCGGCCCGTAGACGACGGGCACGATCACCTTGTCGAGCTCCGCGCCGTCCTTCGGCGACACCCAGAACACCTCGACGAAGAGCCGGTCGAGCGCGAACGAGGCGCCCGACACGTCCGCACTCACCTGGAACTGGCCGTGGCCACCGGTCCCGTCACCGGCCATGAACCCGCCGACGACCTCGTCGTGACCCTCGTGGATCCGGTAGTTGAACTGCGCCTCGAACGCCCCGCCGGCGGTACCGGCGATCTGGACGTGGCTCCCGACCAGGCCGAGGGGCCGTGGCTGCTGGACATCGATCGACATCGCTGTTCCCCCTTCCTCTCCCCTGGTAAGTCGCGGGGAGGAAGGGGGTCGTTGCCAGGGGTCACCCCGGTGGCGCAACGGCTGGTGGTGGAGGACGGAGTCGAACCGCCTTTGCCGGAGCTCCCGTTTTACAGACGGGCGGGGCTCCACAGCCCCATCTCCACCATTGTGCAAACCTATTTTCTGACCGTCTGAGCTGCGCAGACACCGATATGTTGACGTCACCCGCCAGGCTCATCAACCTGTTTTCACGAAACGAGTTCCGACACGGGCGCGATATCCGGGACGTGAAGGTGGTGGGACGCGGCCGCGAGCTCGCGCTGGTGAGGTCGTGGCTGGCGGCGGAGACGGGCGGGCTGGTGCTGTGCGGCGGTGAGCCCGGCATCGGCAAGACCCGGCTGGCCCAGGAGCTCGCCGGGCACGCGCTCGCGCTGGGCCGTGAGGTCGTGTGGGGACACTGCGTCGAAACCGAAGGCGCACCGGCGTTCTGGCCGTGGCGGCAGGTCCTGAAGGCGGCGGGCGCCGGCCCGGACGACGTGCTCGCCCACGACGCCGAGGTGCCGCAGGACAGGTTCCGCGTGTTCGACGCGATCGCGACCGCGCTGGACCGCGACGGCCTCGTGATCATCGTCGAGGACGTCCACTGGGCCGACCAGGCGTCGCTGCTGGTGCTCGCCCACCTCGCCACACAGCTCCGCACCGTGCTGATCTTCGCGACGTTCCGCGATCCGTGCCCGGCCGTCGCGGACCTCATGCGCTCCGCCGTCCGCATCGACCTGCACGGCCTGTCCGCCGACGAGGTGGCCGAGCTGGTCGGGCCTGAGCACGCGGCTGCCGTCACCTCGTTGACCGGCGGAAACCCGTTGTTCGTCACGGAGATCGCCCGCGCGGTCGGTGACGGCACGTGGCGGCAGGACCAGCCGCCACGCAGCGTCCGCGACATCGTCACCGCCCGGCTCGCCCGGCTCAGCCCGCCCGCGCGGGAGCTGATCAAGACCGCCGCCCTGATCGGCCGCGACTTCGACCTCGATCTCGCGGCGGGGGCTTCCGGCCTGCCGATCAGCGTGCTGGACGAGGCGGCGACGCTGATCGACGCCACCGGCCACCGGTTCGTGCACGCGCTGACCCGTGACGCCGTCGAGGCGTCCCTCACCACCGCCGAACGCCGCGCGATCCACCGCCGGATCGCCGAGGTGATGACGGCCAGCACGCACTACGCCGACGTCGCCCGGCACTGGAACGCTTGCGGCGCAACGGAAGAAGCTCGTGTGTGGACGATTCGCGCCGCCGAGGACGCGGTACGGCGGCTGGCCTACGAGGAAGGCGCGCGGCTCTACCGCGTGGCGGCGTCCATCGAGGACAGCTGCGAGGTTCAGGTCGCGCTGGGCAGAGCCGCGTGCTTCGCCGGTGATCTCGCGGAGTGCGTGCGGGCCGCCCAGCGCGCGGCCGAGCTGGCGGTGACACCGGAGCAGATCGCCGAAGCTGCCCTGGTCCTCGAAGCCGCACCAGGCGCCGGCGTCAACGCGGTGGCGACCCCGTTGTGCGACAACGCACTCCGCCACGAGGTCAGCCCCGCCACCCGCGCCCGGTTGCTCGCCCAGCGCAGTCACCTCGCGTTCTACCGCGGCGAACAGCACCGCCTCGACGAGCTCAGCCGGGAGGCCCTCGGCCTGGCGCGGCGCAGCGGCGACGACCGCGCGCTCGCCGAGGCCCTGCACGCCCGGCAGGAGGCCTGCCCCGGTCCGGCGGGCCGCGCGGAACGGCTCGTGCTCGCCACCGAGATGATCGACCTCGCTCACCGCACCCGCAGCCCGCGCGGGGCGATGTGGGGCTCGCTGTGGCGCATCCACGCGCTGATCGAGAGCGGGGAACTCGCCGCGGCGCAGGAAGAACTGCCCGCGCTGGCGCTGGCGTGCGACCGGGTCGGCGGTCAGGTGCCGGTCTGGCACCTGGAGGTCGTGACGGCCTGCCTCGCTCAGGCACAGGGCCGGTTCGCCGAGGCCCAGGAGGTCGGGCGGCGGGCCTACGACCGCATGCGGGTGATCGAACGCGAACCGGCGTCCGGCGCGTACTTCGCGTTGCAGTGCGGGCTGGCGTGCCACCTCGGCGTCTCCGAGGACGGTCTCGCCCTCGCCCGTCACTTCCACGACCCGCCACCCCGCTTCCACCTGATGTCGAAGGTGACGCGGGCGTTCCTGTTGCTGCGCGCGCGTTTCCCGGAGGAGGCCGCCGAGTGGTACAGCCGCGCCGGGCCGGTGCGGGAGTGGGACCTGCCGGCGTTCTTCGTGGTTCCCGGCCTGGTCGACGCCGTGCTCGTCACCTCAGGGCTGGGCCTGCTCGACGACCTCGCCGAGGTCCTGCCTCGCCTGGAGACGTTCCGCGGCGAGCACGCCGCCGGCAACGGCGTCGCCTACATGGGCCCGGTGTCGCTGGCGCTCGGCCGCGGGCAGCTCGCGCTGGGCCGTCCGGCGGAAGCGGCTGCCGACCTCGCCCGGGCCGTGGACGAGGCGTCGAAGGCGGGTGCCCCGGCGTTCGCGGCCGAGGCCCGCCGGCTCCTCGCCACCGCGTTGCGCGCACTGGGCGAGGACGCAGACGCCGTGCAGCGCGCCGCCGACCGCGCCATCCGCGACCTCGGCATGACCGCCTTCACGACGACCGAGCTGAGCAGCCGCGAGCACGAGGTCGCCCGCCTCGTCACCGACGGCATGACCAACCGTCAGATCGCGAAGCGGCTCGTCATCTCCGAGCGCACCGCGCAGAACCACGTCCAGCACATCCTCACCGAGCTCGGTTTCAGCACCCGCAGCCAGATCGCGGCGTGGATGAGTACCCGTCCGAGTACTCCGGCGGATGGCTGACCAGCTGGAACTTCCTAGGTTCGTGAGCACACGACCTCAGGAGGAACACCATGTGGCTCACCATCGCGACCCCGCCCATCAAGTCGCTCGAGCAGCTCGACAAGGCGATGAGCTCGGGCGTCCCGGACGGCCTCAGGGCCCGCTACGCCTGCCAGACCGACGGGGAGTTCCGGGTCATCGCCGTCTGGCAGTCCAAGGAGCACGCCGACCGCTTCTTCCGCGAGGTGCTGGGCCCCGTCCTCGCCCGCGTGCTCGGCCCGGAACCCGCCGGCGCGCCCAGCGTCACCGGCATGGAGGTGCTCCGGGAGTTCATCCCGGCCAACGCGGGGTAACCGCCCTGCATGCGACCAGTACAAAAGGCTGCGGCAGTGGTCGGCGCGGCGTTTCTGCTCGTCGGAGTGCTCGGGTTCATTCCGGGCATCACCTCGGACTACGACGAGATGAGCTTCGCCGGCCATTCCGGCGCCCTTCTCCTCGGCGTCTTCGCCGTCTCCGTGCTGCACAACCTCGTGCACCTGCTGTTCGGCGTCCTCGGCCTGTTCTCGGCAAAGCTCCGCGGCACGGCGAGGCTGTTCCTGATGGCCGGCGGCGGCCTCTACGTGCTGCTGTGGGTGTGGGGTTCGGCGATCGGCGAGCACACGCGCGCGAACTTCCTGCCGGTCAACACCGCCGACAACTGGCTGCACCTCGGCCTCGGCGCCGGGATGATCCTGCTCGGCATCGCGGTGACCGCGACCGAACGCGCCCGCAGCGACTCACCCGTCAATTGAGCGTGGCGATCGAGATGTTCAAGGCCCCCGCGAAGCTCACCCACGCCAGGTAGGGCACCAGCAGCAGCGCGGCGGCCTTGCTGCGCCACCAGAACACGACCACCAACGACGCGATCGACAGCCACAGCACCACGATCTCGGCGAACGCGGCCTCGTGCCAGCCGAGCCCGAAGAACAACGGCGTCCACGCCGCGTTCAGCACCAGCTGCACACCGAACAGCGTCAGTTCGGCCTTCGTGGCACCACGCCGCCACGCCAGCCAGCCGGACAACGCGATCAGCCCGTACAGCACCGTCCACACCGGACCGAACAACGACGCGGGCGGTGCCCACGACGGCCGGCGCAGCGCCAGGTACTCCGCTCCCGCCGACACCGAGAACAACGACCCGACCACGGCGGTCACGACGACCGCCGCGAGGAACACGAGCAGCACCCGCACAGGGTGATGGCGCAACGGCAACGCGGTCATGAGGTACTCCCGGCAGACAGGGCGCGGACAACGGCGAGCACCGCGGTCGGCGAGGCCCATGCCCCGGAGTCTAGATTCGATTCAAAATCGTTTCAACAGCGGTGCTGAGCGTGCCCACCCGCTCGACGCCGTCCGGCAGCGGCACACCGTCCCACCCCGGCCCGCCGACCAGCACACCGGACAGCTCCGCCAACGGCACCTGCTCCGCGTACGCCTGGACGTGCGCCCACACGAACAAGACCCGCGGCTGCACCCGGTTCGCCGCGCTCACCAGCGCGGTGGCCGGAACGCGGGCACCGAGGTTGCGGGACACGCACCCCTGTTCGGCGAGCGCCGCCGCGAGCACGTCCAGCGGCAGGCTGTGCTGCTCGTCAGGTGCACACGCCAGCAACACCGCCGGCTTCCCCAGCGCCACCCCGGACACCCGCATCGCGTCGGAGATGCTGCTGCTGGCGACGTGTTCGACCTCGATCCCGCAGGCGGTCGACGAGATCTCGTCGCCGAGCGCGATCAGGAACGGCATCAGCACCGCGTCCCACGTGTGCACGACGCCGTGGCGGGCGATCAGGCCGACCGCGACCCTGCGCATCCGCGCCGCGTCGAGCAGATCCGCGGCGGCCTCGAAGTCCAGGTCCCCCGACGGCAGCAGCGAGGCGGCCGCCGACGCGGGAGCGACCCCGGACGCGGTCAGCTCGACCATGCGCTTCAGGCGCTCGACGTCGTCCTCGCTGTAGCGGCGGTGCTTGCCCTCGTGCCGCGTGCTGGGCCCGAGGCCGTACCGACGGTCCCACGTGCGCAGGGTCGTCGGCGAGATGCCGAGCATCCGCGCGACCGCGCCCGCACTCCACTCCACCGCTCACCTCCACCGCATCGATTTTGAATCGTATGCGGGCGGGAGTCAGTTCGTGGCGGCAGGTAGGGCCGCGTCGTCGAGCCGCTGCCGCCGTCGTCGGGGAACCGGTCGTTCCCCCCCAGAACGAGCCTCGGACCGCCCGATGTGGACGGTCCAAGGCGGACGGTGCTACTTCTTCTTGCCGGAGAACAGCTCCTTGAGCTGCGTGCCGCGGCGGCGCAGGCCCCACTTCGTCACGCGGATCAGCGCCTCGCGGACGATGTTGCCGCTCATCTTCGACTCGCCGAACTCCCGCTCCTGGAACGTGATCGGCACCTCGCGCACCCGGAAGCCGAGCTCCAGCGTCCGCCACAGCAGGTCGATCTGGAAGCAGTACCCGGCAGACGCGACCGAGGCGAGGTTCAGCTTGCGCAGGGTGTCCGCGCGGAACGCCCGGTAGCCGCCCGTCATGTCGCGGATGCTCGCGCCCAGCGCCAGCCGCGAGTACAGCGAGCCGCCCAGCGACAGCAGCTTGCGCTGCGTCGGCCAGTTCACGACCTCGCCACCGGGCACCCAGCGCGAGCCGAGCACCAGGTCGGCCTGCGGCAGCGCGTCCAGCAGCCGGTGCAGCTGCTCCGGCGCGTGCGAGCCGTCAGCGTCCATTTCGCACACAACGCCGTAGTCGCGTTCGAGCGCCCACTGGAAGCCCGCGACGTAGGCGGCGCCCAGTCCGGCCTTCTCGGTGCGGTGCATGACGTGGACGCGCTCGTCGGCGGCCGCCATCTCGTCGGCGAGCTGGCCGGTGCCATCGGGGCTGCCGTCGTCGACCACCAGCACGTGCACGTCGGGCAGTGCCGTGTGCAGTCTCTTGACGATCTTTCCGATGTTGTCCCGTTCGTTGTACGTCGGGATCACCACCAGCACCTGCCCGAGTTCCTGGTCAGGCTGCTGCGCCATTCGAGTCCTTCCGTCGTCGTGTGAAGCCCAGCGCCAACGCGACAAGGCCCGCAGCGGTCAGCACCCACTCGGGCCAGGCTCCTAGCCAAGTCGCCAGCGTAGTCTGTGACCGGAGCGGCAGTGTCGCGACCAGGGCACCCGGCTCGAAAAGCCCAGTCTTCTGAGTGACGGAACCGTCGGGTTCGACGATGGCGCTGACCCCCGAGGTGGCCGCCACGACGACCGCCCGTCCGTGCTCCACGGCACGCACGCGTGACATGGAAAGCTGCTGGTAGGTCATCTCCGTGTAGCCGAACGTGGCGTTGTTCGTGGGGATCGCGATGATCGTCGCGCCGGCCGTCACCGTGTCGCGCACCACTGAGTCGAACGCCACTTCGTAACACGTGTCAATCGCGACCTTCGCGGGTCCCATGACGAAACCGTCCGGGTCCGAACCGGGCTGGAACACCCCCGCGCGGTCGACCGTGGACGTGAACAGCCGGAAGAACGACCGCATCGGCATCGTCTCGCCGAACGGCTGCAGCTTGCGCTTCGTGTAGGTGTCCGTCGGCCCCTTGCCGGGCTCCCACAGCACCACGGTGTTGCGCGGCAGCCCGTCGCCCCGGTCGACCACCACGGCACCCACCGCGATCGGCGCCTTGATCGCGTCCGCGGCGGCGTCGATCACCGCGGCGGCGTCGCGGTTGCGGAACGGGTCGATGTCGGACGAGTTCTCCGGCCAGATCACGATGTCGGGCTGCTTCACCTTGCCGGCGGCGACGTCGTCCGCGAGCTGCAGCGTCCTCTTCGCGTGGTTGTCGAGCACGGCGCGGCGCTGGGCGTTGAAGTCGAGCCCGGCGCGCGGCACGTTGCCCTGGATCGCGGCGACGGTCACCGTCCCGGCGGACGGGTCGACCCCCACCGGCACCACGAACCCGATCAGCAGCGGCGCCACGACCAGCGGGACCCCGAGCTTCCAGTTCTTCAAGATCCAGAACAGCCCGAACCCGGTCAGCACCACCGCGAACGACACCAGCGGCGCGCCGCCCAGTGACGCCAGCGGCAGGAACCAGCCCTCCGGCTGCCCGAACGCGACCTTGCCCCAGGTGAAGCCGCCGAACGGGAACACCCCGCGCAACGCCTCGTCCGCCACCCACAGGCACGCCGCCCACAACGGCCACCCCGGCACACGCGAGACGGCGGCCATCGCGGTCGTGCCGATGGAGATCATCAGCGCGCACGCCAGCGCCAGCGGCAGCCAGGCGATCAGCCCGACGAACTCCCCGGTCCACCGCAGCAGCGGCACCATGAACCCGAGCCCGAACAGCACGCCGTAGCCGAACCCGGCCCGCGCCCGTCGTTCGAATATCACCTGTGCCAGCAGCGCGAACCCGACCGGCGCCAGGAACCACAGCGGCCGCGGCGGGAAGCTCAGGTAGACCAGCACGCCACCGGCGACGGCGAGTGCCATGCGCAACAGCACCGGACGGCTCAGGCGCCGCCTGCGGGCGGGCAGTTCCGGCGATTCCGGCGCGACGGGGGGTGCGACCACCCGATCAGCCTACGAGGCGACGCTGTGCACAGGACGTGCTGGGCGCGCTTCACCAGCCCGGAAGCGTCACGATCGGGCCTCCGCGCCCTCTGATGACGATGAGAAAGACCGACAAGCGCAAGCTCCGCTCCCCGTTTCGGTAAGGTTCGGGGTAATCAGGAGGTGACGGATGCCCCGTCCAAGCGTGGAAGCCGAACGCAAGGCGCAGATCCTCGCGTCCACCTGCAAGGTGATCGCGGCCGAGGGCTTCCGCCACCTCCGGGTGTCCGACGTCGCCAAGGACGCGGGCGTCTCAGGTGGCACGGTCCACTACTACTTCGAGACCAAGCGCGAGCTGACCGACGCCGCGTTCGAACACTGCTTCGAACAGTCGGTCTCACGCCGCCGCTGGATCCTCGAGTCCGACGAGCCGCCGCTCTCGCGCCTGCGCATGGTCGTCGAGTCCTACCTGCCGGAAGGCGCCGAGACCGTCGAGGCGTGGAAGGTCTGGGCCGAGCTGTGGGTCGAGGCCATCCGCAGCCCCGAGCTGCAGGAGCTCAACGAGCGCTTCTACGGCGAGTGGCGCGACATCGTGGCGAGCATCTTCCGCGACGGCCAGGAGTCCGGCGACATCCACGCCCCCGGCGACCCGGTCGAGCTGGCGAACATGATGGTGAGCATGCTCGACGGCCTCGCGCTTCAGGTGCTGGCCGGCTCGAAGGCGATGACCGTCGACGTGATGCGCACGACCTGCCTGAGGTTCGTCGACCAGCTCTCCACGGCGTCCGTCGGATAGCTCAACCCGCTCGCCAGCACGCAGAGAGCGATCAGCAACGCCACCGGCGTGCGCGTGAACCCGAGGAACAGCAACCCCTTCGGCACGGGCACGGTCTCGGCGAACCGCTGCGCCTCGCTCAGCAGCAACCCTGCGAACATCAGGAACACCACCGCCAACGGCAACGAGCGCCCGATCGCGCCCACCGTGACGAGCGACGCCGCGGACACCGTCACGATCCCGGCCGTGAACCACCAGTGATGCGGCGTGTGCCAGGGCCCCTTGGCGCTGCGAGCCATCAGCCAGTCGCCGAACAACACCGAGACCCCGCACAGCACCAGCACCCGCATCGCCGTCAACGTGTTCTGCCCGTCGTACGCCATGGGCAGGTATGCCGCGACGAGCGCGCACAGCGGCGTAACCGCAAGCCCGCGCGCCACCCTCATCACCGCGGGCCGCTGCTCCTGGCTGGGCCTCATCGCGGACCGGGCTCTGATCCGGTCGGCCTCACCGAGCTTGCTCTTCGCCGCCTCGGTGTCCTCCAGTTCCCAGACCACCCACACCAGCCCGAGCAACACGACCAGCCCGAGCACCACCGCGTACGCCGTCAGCTCCCGAGGCCCGTAAACCCACCCGACGACCCCGACCAGAACGCACAGCGCCAGCCTGATGAGCGCCCCCAGCTCCGGCCGCGAGCTGCGCCAGGTCTTCTGCGGCCACGACGTCAGCACCAGCCTGCGCGCGACGAACCAGACGCTGGCTCCCAGCGCGAGCGTCGCGATCCACATCGCCAGCCCGATCCCGGCGTCTCGCAACGACCTCGTGTCGCCGAACAACAACATCGCCGCGACGAGCGCCACCACCACGACCGGAACCCTGAGGCGCCCCAACGCCCACAGGTGCTGCCGCACCCACCGGTCCCGGTTGCGCCAGGCCGACTCCACGGCAACGAGCGCCAGAAACCCGATCGCGATGAACCCGACCGGGTTGCCCGCGAGATGCGCCACCGCCAGGACCGTGATCGGCACGGCGCGCGGGTAAGGGCTCTCGGCCAGCGTGAGGCTTCTGAGCGGCGACGGCGGCCCTTGGCGCTCTTTCGTGCGCAGCCACTGCCAGGCGTGCCACAGCAGCGGCGCGTAGACCGCGATGAACACCGTGTCGACGAGAAGATCAACGCGCATCTCGGCTCCCCAAGGTTCGGGACAACCGTGACGTCGCAGGTCAGAGGCTCGGGGTTACGTGCTGTAACTCGTCCGGGTGAAATCAGGGTTCATCCCCGATGCAACAGATGGACTATCGCGGGCATTCTGGGTATATGACCACGACAGTTGCTTTGAGCAGGCCCAGGACCAACCGGATGATCGCGGGTGTCTGCGCGGGGCTCGCCCAGCGCTGGGGATGGAAGCCGGGCACCGTCCGCCTTCTGTTCCTGCTGTCCTGCCTTCTGCCGGGACCGCAGTTCGTCGTCTACCTCGTGCTCTGGGTGATCATGCCCGACCGCGGTTACTGACAAACCGCAGGAACGCCTCCCGCGCTGCCGGCTCGACCGGCACGTGGGCGGCGGGCGCTTTCGAAGCAGCTCGTGGAGTTGCTCGGCCGGCACGTCGGCGCCACCCACCGGCGAGTACAGCACAGGTTCGTAGATGTAGAAGACGAACTTCTTGTGCCCCGCCACGATGCCTCGACGGTCGATCCGAGCAGAGACCCGCTCACCGATGTTCTCGTCCTTGACGAAGGGCGAGTCCTCAGCCCGCCCCACACCCGAACAGGCCGGACCGGATCCCGAGTACCCGCCACAGTCCTGTGTGGACGCCCAGAACCGTCGAGGTCACGGCCCGGCGGCGCAGAACAACGGCCACCGCATGACGTGGACCGACGTGGACAACGACCCGAGAACGTTCAACTCCTCCGCGCCACGCTCACCCTCCCCGACAAGGCCGCGATCGCCTACGCCAAACCGGACCGGGCCGGCAGCGCGACCTGCCACCACGCCGCAGAACCGCCCGGCAAGCCCCAGGACCCGGTCACCCTCAACGGCACGGGCGTCAGCGCTGACCGGTTCGTCATCGACAGCGATCTCTCCGACACCGACACCGCTTTCCACAGCGCCGAGACCGATCGCCACGTCTTGGTGCACGGCGGCCACGTCCGCCTGCACACGAGGACGCCCACCCTCCGCACCCCGATCGCCCCACGCATTCCGCGGGCGGCGCCGCGAACCCGACAACATGAGTGTCGACGCCCGCACGCTGACCATCACCGAGGACGTGCTGAAGCCAGGCACCAAGAGCGCGAAGCTGGCGTTCAACCGGACCGAGGACGCCTACCTCGTCCAGAACATCGCGTGGTCGTTCCCACTGCCCGAACTCACCCTGGCCGTTGACCCGAAACATCCCACGGCGTACCCGAAGGCCACCGTCACCCAAACCGCGACCGTCACCAACGCCGGTGACGCCGCAGCGGCGAACGTGTCGGTGTGCGGGCAGAAAATCGGCACAATTCCCCCACGCGCGAAAGCCACCCGCGCCTGCACGACACAAGCGGCGGACGACGACTACCAGACCACGGTCACCGCAAACGGCATCAGCGAAGCCGGCGACCCGCTCGCTGCACAGAAGAGCGCACGGGTCGACGTGCTTCATCCGGCATTGCGCGCAACCACGGCAACAGAGCCGATGACCGCCCTCCCCGGACAGAAAGTCAAATTCTCAACAACTGTCACGAACACCGGCGACACACCGTTGTTCGACCTCAGGGCGCGCACAACAACTGACGGCTGCAACACCACGCAAGGCCGGCTCGCCCCCGGCGCAACCGCCACCGCGGACTGCGCAACGCAGGCGGGCGACGAATCCGGCATGCCCACGTCGACCGTCACCGCCACCGACAAGCTCGGCAAGAAGGCGGAAACCAGCACCTCCGTGCAGGTCAAGGTGATCAACCCCCGGCTGACCATCACCGCGCTCTGGTCGAAGGACCGCGTGGAGGACGGCGAGCTGGTCACGATCACCGTCACGGTCGGGAACCCGTCCGCCCAGCCGATCAGCGACGTCGAAGTGGCAGGTGAGCCCGCCGCGTGCCGCCGGACGTTGCCCGTCCTGCAGCCCCGCGAGCGCCTCACCCGCACGTGCCGGGCGGCTGCCCCGGTGAATTCCCGGTTGACGGTGTCCGGCGCGGGCGCGGGTAACGTCATCGGTGAAAGCGCCATCGTTCGAATCGAATCGACCACCACACCACTGCCGCCGAAACCCGCTTCCACAGATTCGCCGTGTGACGAACCGCCGTCGCCGCGCCCCGTCGCACACGTGCAGCAAGTGTCGAAACCGGCGGTAGGTGGCGTCGCGGCGGTAATGGGCGTCATCGGCATGGTGATCGTCGCGAGCGCGTTTCCGGGCTGGGCAAACGGTAGGCCCCGTAAACGGTTGCAATTCGGTTGTTGAGACAGGCGTGTTCCCAGGGCCCGGAATGCGGTAGAAGGAACTTCATGGAGATCACCGCCTTCCTGGATCGCAAGCTGGCCCGTCGGTTCCGGACGTACGACTCCGACGGTGACGGTTTCATCGAGCGCGAGGACTTCACACAGGCGGGCGAGCGGACCACGAAGGCGTTCGGGCTGGCGGACGACGATCCGAAGGCCGTCCGGTTCCACAGCATGCTGATCGGGCTCTGGGAGCAGCTCTCGTCCGTCGCCGACCAGGACCACAGCGGGCGCATCAGCATCGACGAGTACAAGAAGGCGTTCGCGAACGGGCTGCTGGAGACGCCGGAGTCGTTCGAGGAGGGCTACGTGCCGTTCCTGGACGCGGTGATGGCGATCGCGGACGAGGACGGCGACGGCAAGCTGACCGTCGAGGAGCACGTCGCGTGGACGGGCGCGCTGATGAACCTGTCGGAGGCGGACGCGCGGATGATCCACGACATCCTGTCCGGAGACGACGAGCTGATGCCCGCCGATGCGCTGCTGGATGCGATCCGGGAGTTCTACTTCTCCGGGGATCCCGCGGCGGCCGACAACTGGCTGCTGGGGTCGTTGGACTGACGTGCTGCTCAGGACGCTCCAGGAGCACGCGGCACGCGCCCAGCCCGCCGCACACGTGCAAGAAGAAGGTGGCTGGTGGTTGCGCCACTCCCCCGGTGACGCCTGGTGGGTGAGCGCCGTGCTGCCGCACGACCGCGAGGACCGGGTCGCCCGCGCCGAGGAGTTCTGCGCCGAACGCGGGTCCGGGGTGCGGTTCCAGATCACGCCGGGCGTGTGCGCGGACGATCTCGACGCGCGGCTGGACGGCCGGGGCTACGCGCGGGGGCACGACATGTCCCTGCAGATCGCCTCGACCGCGGAGGTCATCCGGCAGGCCCACGCCGACGCCGGCGAGGTGACCGCGCGTCCCACCGACGAGTGGCTCGCGGCGTGGCAGGCGGTGACCACGCGGGACGTGAGCGCCGAACGCGACCTCCTCAGCCGCGTCGAGCACCCGAGCGCGTACGCGTACGCCGAGGTCGACGGCCAGGTGGTGGCGGTCGGGCGGGCCGTGGCCGAGCAGGGCTGGGCCGGGGTGTTCGGGATGGCGACGTTGCCCCACGCACGAGGTCAGGGCGCCGCACGGTCCGTGCTCGCGGCACTGGCCTCGTGGGCGGCCGCGCGCGAGGCGAACCACATGTACCTGCAGATGGAGAAGGCGAACAGCTCGGCGTTCCGGCTGTACGAGCGGACGGGGTTCCGCGAGGTCTGCACCTACCACTACCGGATCCGTCCACAACCAATCAGGAATCAAGAAGGCACGAGCAGGGGCGCGGAGTTAGGTTTTGCGCCATGACCAGGACAGCAGCCGCGGCGCACGAAGCCGACACCCACGATCTGATCCGCGTGCAGGGCGCGCGGGTGAACAACCTTCGCGACGTCGACGTCGAGATCCCCAAGCGGCGTCTGACTGTCTTCACCGGAGTCTCCGGTTCCGGCAAGAGCTCGCTGGTGTTCGGCACGATCGCCGCGGAGTCGCAGCGGCTGATCAACGAGACGTACAGCGCGTTCATCCAGGGCTTCATGCCGACGCTGCCGCGCCCCGAGGTGTACCTCCTGGAGGGCATCACCACGGCGATCCTCGTCGACCAGCAGCGGATGGGCGCCGACCCGCGCTCGACCGTCGGCACCGCGACCGACGTGAACGCGATGCTGCGGATCCTGTTCAGCAGACTCGGCACACCGCACATCGGTGGCCCGCAGGCGTTCTCGTTCAACGTCGCCTCGATCTCCGGCGCGGGTGCCGTGACGATCGAGAAGGGCGGCCAGAAGGTCAAGGAGCGCCGGGAGTTCTCCATCACCGGCGGCATGTGCCCGCGGTGCGAGGGCCGCGGCCAGGTCTCCGACATCGACCTCACCGAGGTCTTCGACGACTCGAAGTCGATCCTCGAGGGCGCGATCAAGGTACCCGGCTACAACGTCGACAACCAGTGGACCGTGCAGACGTTCGCGCAGTCCGGTTTCATCGACCCGGCGAAGCCGATCCGCAAGTACACCAAGCGGGAACTGCACGACTTCCTGTACAAGGGCCCGGTCAAGATCAAGGTCAACGGCATCAACCTGACCTACGAGGGTCTGATCCCGAAGCTGCAGAAGTCCATGCTGTCCAAGGACCGCGAGGCGCTGCAGCCGCACATCCGGGCGTTCGTGGACCGCGCGGCGACGTTCGGCACCTGCCCCGAGTGCGACGGCACGCGCCTGACCGAGGCCGCCAGGTCGTCGAAGATCAAGGGCCTCTCGATCGCGGACCTGTGCGACATGCAGATCACCGATCTCGCCGACTGGATCCGCGGCCTGAAGGAGAAGTCCGTCGCGCCGCTGCTGGACAAGCTCGCGCACACGCTGGACTCGTTCGTGGAGATCGGTCTCGGCTACCTGTCGCTGAACCGTCCCGCCGGGACGTTGTCCGGTGGTGAGGCGCAGCGCGTGAAGATGATCCGGCACCTCGGATCGGCCCTGACCGACGTGACGTACGTGTTCGACGAGCCGACGATCGGGCTGCACCCGCACGACATCCAGCGGATGAACAACCTGCTGCTCCGCCTGCGGGACAAGGGGAACACCGTCCTCGTCGTCGAGCACAAGCCGGAGACGATCGCGATCGCCGACCACATCGTCGACCTCGGTCCTGGCGCCGGCCGCAACGGCGGCACGATCTGCTTCGAGGGCACCCTCGCCGAGCTGCGCAAGAGCGACACCGTGACCGGGCGGCACCTGGACGACCGGGCGTCGCTGAAGGACTCCGTGCGTTCGAAGACCGGTGTCCTGGAGATCCGCGGCGCTTCGGCGAACAACCTGCGCGACGTGGACGTCGACATCCCGCTCGGTGTGCTGACCGTGGTCACGGGTGTGGCGGGTTCCGGCAAGTCCTCGCTGATCCACCAGTCGATGCCGCGCGACGCCGGCGCGATCGTGGTCGACCAGACCCCGATCAAGGGCTCGCGGCGGTCCAACCCCGCGACCTACACCGGTCTGCTGGAGCCGATCCGCAAGGCGTTCGCCAAGGCCAACGGCGTGAAGCCGGCGTTGTTCAGCGCGAACTCCGAGGGCGCGTGCCCGAACTGCAACGGCGCGGGCGTGGTGTTCACCGACCTCGGGATCATGGCGACGATCGAGTCTCCGTGCGACGTCTGTGAGGGCAAGCGGTTCGACCAGGCCGTGCTGGAGTTCAAGTTCGGCGGCAAGGACATCTCCCAGGTGCTGGCGATGCCGGTGTCCGAGGCCGTCGAGTTCTTCGGCGCCGGTGAGGCCAAAACGCCTGCCGCACACGCGATCCTGGCACGCCTGGCCGACGTCGGCCTCGGCTACCTGTCGCTGGGCCAGCCCCTGACCACTTTGTCCGGTGGTGAGCGCCAGCGCCTGAAGCTCGCCACGCACATGGCGGACAAGGGCGGCATCTACGTCCTCGACGAGCCGACCACGGGTCTGCACCTGGCCGACGTCGAGCAGCTGCTGGGCCTGCTGGACCGGCTGGTCGACTCGGGCAAGTCGGTCATCGTGATCGAGCACCACCAGGCCGTGATGGCCCACGCCGACTGGATCATCGACCTGGGCCCCGGCGCCGGTCACGACGGCGGCAAGATCGTGTTCGAGGGCACGCCCGCCGACCTGGTGGCCGACCGGTCGACACTGACCGGCGAGCACCTGGCCGACTACGTGGGCGCGCCCTCGAAGCGCAAGAAGCGCTAACCGCCGATCACGAAGGCGAAGTCGGCGCGAACCCTCGCGTCGACCGCCGTCGGCAGCCGGATCCGGCCTGAGTCGACCGCGTTCCTCACCGCGGACCGGCTCAGGCCGAGTCCGGCCATCAGCAGTTTCCCGACCCGGATCGGTGCCGGGAGCTCAAACCTGACGATGACGTCCAATGGTTCGAGATCCTTCTCGATCTCGTAGAACGGCATGTCGGTCTCCAGCGCCCACGTGCCGGTCCAATCGAGACGGTGCCCGGCCCGGCCCGCGAGAGCCGCGTCCATGGCCAGTTCCCGCACGACGGCCGGATCGTTGGTCTCGAACATCACCAGCCGGTCGTGGTCGAGCGTCTGCACGTGAACGCGTTCGTGGACGGGGATCTTCGACGTGCGGCCGCACCGCTCGCAGCCGATCAGCAGCCAGACGTCGAGGATCTTGCCGTTCGCGTTCACCCGGACCTTGCCGGTCGGATGGTGCCGCGTGGTCCTGCACGAGACACAGGTTTTGACGATGGCCGGCAGTCCGAGCTCGCGGACCAGCCACAGTGATTTGCGGTCGACGAATTCAGCCTTGCGATTCAACGATGCCCCAGGGGTCAGTGGCGTACGGAAGAACCCGCACCGTCCCCACGGTGCGGGTCAGCTGTTGGGCACGCTCATGACCACATGATCGTCACAATGGCGAACGACCGGTCCGCCTCGCAACGCATTTTCCTGGCTGTCCGCTGATCACCGGTCCACACACACGACCCGTGCGATCGCGTACCAGTCGTGGGCGAAGCCGTCGTCGTCCTCCCACGCCTGCAGTTCGAACCACGACGTCCCGGACCCCCAGATGGTCGGCAGCACCTGACCGGCCGGTGACACGCCGGCCGTTCCGATGAACGACCAGCCCGCCGACAGCCGCCGCTGGTCCGACTCGCAACGCACGTCGAACAGCTTGTCCGACCGGTCCACCACCGACGTGGCCGTGCGCATCTCCTGGCCCGGCAACGGATCCGAGCACACCGCGTAGGTGGTCAGCCGCCAGTCCCGCGCGTACCCGTCCGGGTCCTCCATGCCGGTCACCGCCACCGAGGCCAGGTCCGCTGACTGAGCGATCTGGTTGACGTGGACCTGACCGGCCCCTGGGTGTTCCACCCGGCCGTGAGGAGCTTCTTGCCAGGCGGACACGTGGCGCGCACCTGCTTGTTCGAGGAAGTCGTGTCCGAGGAGGCGGTGACGATCATGTGGCCCGGCACAGGCAGTGCGCACACGGCTTCCACGATCAGGCCCCACTCGTCGTCGGTGCCGTCCTCGTCCTCGCTGGCCATCGCCACGACCGAGGTCGCCGACGGGATGAGCGCGGTGACCAGGACGTCCCGTCTGTTGCCGCGCGGATAGGCGAAGGCGCCGATCACCTGCTTGCCCGCCGGGCAGGACACCGAGCCGATCCGGTTGTGGTAGGACGTCCAGCCACCGCTCGACACGATCAGCTCGTCGCCGGGGACGGCGGCGGACGCCGGTGGTGCGACGGCCAGGACTGTGGCAGCGGCCAGGAGCAGGGACAGCTTGGGGCGCAACGGCATCGTGAACCTCACAGGGCGACGGCGGGCGGCTACATCGTCGGAGACGCCTCATCGCCGCGCAGGTTGCGCTAGAACTTCTGCTCGATCTCCTTCACCGCATCGGCAGCGATCTGCGCGGCCGCCCGGCGCGGCGACCCGGCGTCGACGATCTTCGCGACCAACCTGCGCATGTTCGTGCCGATCTTGGCGAACGCGGACTCCGCGGTGGCCTCGATGTCGCCGAACAGCGTCCACCACCACCAGGAGTTCGTGGCGGAGTTCGCGACGACGTCCGGGATGATCAGCGCGTCGATGGCCTCTTCCGCCTCCGCGGTCACCGGCATGTTCGCGGCCTCGACGATCAGCTTGGCACGCACGGACTTCGCGTTGCTCGCGTTGATCGCGTAGCTCGTGGCGGCCGGCACGAGCACGTCCGCCTCGACGTCGAGCCACTTGCCGCCGTCGAGCTGGACGTCGGCCTCGCGGAGTTTCGTCCGATCGATGCCGCCGTGCGAATCCCTGGACAACAAAAGGGTTTCCACGTCGAGCCCTGCGGGGTTGGTCACGACCCCGTGGACGTCGGCGAGCCCGACGATCGTGACGCCCGCCTTGGCGAGGTAACGGGCCGTGGCGCCGCCCATCGAACCGAAGCCCTGGATCATCGCGGTGGGATTGCGCAGCTGGAGGTGTTCGATGCCGGCGAGCGCCGCTTCCGCGACGCCGTAGCCGCCGACCAGTTCGTCGAGGCTGACGCCGTCGACGGTGACGTTGAAGGCGTCCGCGAGGCGTTGGCGCGCCTTCTGCTCGTCGTCCAGCAGCGGGTACACGGCCTGGATGGACGACTGCAGGCCGATCTTCGCGATGGCTTTGTCGATCGTGGACTGCCGGAGCCCGAGGTCCTCCCCCATCGTCCAGAACCGCTCGATGTAGGGCGACATGGCGTACAGGTACGCCGTGAGAACCTCTTCCGCCTTCGGGTCGTAGGGGTCGAAGTCGATGCCGCCCTTGGCGCCTCCGAGCGGCACGTAGCGGGCCTCGGGGTCGTAGTTGAGGGCCTCCTTGGCGGTCATCCCCTCGGCCAGCCCGCGCACCTCGTCGAGCGTGCAGCCCGCCCGCATCCGCAGTCCGCCGCTGCTCACCCCGCGCACCAGCCGGTCGATGACGAGGTAGCCGCGCGCGCCCGTGGCCGGATCGGTCCAGGTGACCTGGAGATAACTCATCGAACACACCCCTTGACTTCAGCGTATGACCGCGGTCACATGGTCCGTCCAAATAACTGACTGACGGATCAGTTAACCATCTGGAGGGTCCCGTGAGCGAGGTACAGCCTCTCAGCGGCAACTGGCTGGGTGAACGAACCCACCTGCGCAAGTCGCTCCGCCGGGTGGACGTGACGTTCTACCTGCTCTGCACCCTCGTCGGCCTCGACACGATCGGCAGCGTCGCCGCCAACGGTCCCCAGGGCCTCGTCTGGATGGCGATCCTGGCGGTGGTGTTCTTCCTGCCGTACGGGTTCCTGACCACGGAGCTGGGCACGGCGTTCCCGATCGAGGGCGGCCCGTACGTGTGGACCAAGCTCGCGTTCGGGCGCCTCGCCGCCGGCGTGAACCAGGTCCTGTACTGGCTGTCCAACCCGCTGTGGATGGGCGGCACGCTGGCGATCATCGCCGTGACCACGTTCGAGACCTTCTTCCTGCCGCTGGGCATGGTTGGCAAGCACATCGCGGGTCTGGCGTTCATCTGGGTCGGCGTTCTCGCCGTCGCGGCGTCGTTGCGGATCGGCAAGTGGGTGCCCATCGCGGGTGCGTTCGCGCGGATCGTGCTGCTGGGCTTCTTCACGGTGTCCGTGGTCGTCTACGCGGTGAAGAACGGCGTACAACCTTTGGCCGGCGGGGACTTCGTGCCCACGTGGGCCGGGTTTGTGGCGCTGGTGCCGGTGCTGATCTTCAACTACGTCGGCTTCGAGCTGCCGTCGACCGCGACCGAGGAGATGACCGACCCGCAGCGCACCGTGCCGTTCGCGATCCTGCGCGCCGGCTGCGCGGCCTTCTTGTTGTACGGCGGGCCGATTCTCGGGATTCTGCTGGTGGTTCCCGCGTCGCAGATCCAGGGCCTGGGCGGGTTCATCGACGCCGCCAAGCAGGTCCTGACCGTGTACGGCGGCTCCGTGGCACCTGATGGGACCGTGACGCTGACCGGCGCGGGCGCGGTTCTCGGAACTGTCTGCGCGGCCGGTCTGATCATCGGCGTGCTGACTTCCGGTGTCTCCTGGGCGATCGGGGCGCACCGAGCGCAGGCGGTCGCCTGTGCCGACGGCGCCGGACCCGCGTACCTGGGCCGGTTGTCCTCGCGTCACGGCACGCCGATCCGCGTGAACGTCCTTTCCGGACTGCTGGCTTCCGTCGTCCTGGTGACGGCGTTGAACCTCACCGGCGGCAACTCCGAGAAGTACTTCACGGCCGGGCTCGCCCTGGTGATCTCGACGACGTTCATCAGCTACCTGCTCACGTTCCCGTCGATGCTGGTGCTGCGCCGCCGCCTGCCAGACGCTCCACGCCCGTTCCGCGCGCCTTTCGCCTTGCTGACAACGGTTCTGACGACCGGACTGGTCGCTTTCACCGTGGTCGTGCTGATCTGGCCGCTGGAGCTGCCTTCCGCGTTCGCCGGCGAGCGAACCGCTTACACGCTGTCGCAGGTGCTGCCGCTGCTGATCGTGATCGGCATCGGTTTCCTGTTCTACGCGCTGGGTGGGCCCACCCGTGCGCTGGACCGGGAACCGCGGCACGACTTCATTTCGACATCTGGATGAGGAACTCGGCGTTGCTCCGGGTCTTGCGCAGTCCTTCGAGAAGCACGTCGATGTCGCGCTCCGCCATGGCCCTGCGCACCGCGTCGGTGATGGCGAGTTCTTGTGCCCCAACCAGAAGCTCCGCCTTGCGCGTGCTGGACTGGTGCAGGTCGACCGCCGGGTAGACCCGCTTCTGCGCGGCCCTGCGGTCGAGCTTGAGCTCGGCGTTGCCCGTGCTCTTGAGCTCTTCGAAGATCACCGTGTCCGCCGTGGAGCCCGTCTCGACGAGCGCGGTGGCGAAGATCGTGAGCGAGCCACCTTCCTCGATGTTCCTGGCGGCACCGAGGAACTTCTTCGGCGGCGTGAGGGCTGTCGCGTCCACGCCACCGCTGAGGATGCGGCCACCGTTGGGCGCGGCGAGGTTGTAGGCACGGCCGAGGCGCGTGAGGGAATCCAGCAGGATCACGACGTCCTGCCCGTCCTCGACGAGCCGCTTGGCCCTCTCCACCGCGAGCTCGGCCACGGCGATGTGCTCCTTGGGGTGCTCGTCGAACGTCGAGGTGAACATCTCGCCGGGGATGGTGGTCCGCATGTCCGTGACCTCCTCCGGCCGTTCGCCGACGAGCGTGACGATCAGGTGGACCTCCGGGTTGTTCTTGGCGATCGCCTGCGCGAGGTGCTGCAGCACCATCGTCTTGCCGGCCTTGGGAGGCGCCACGACGAGCGCCCGCTGCCCCTTGCCGACCGGCATGACCAGGTCGATCACGCGGCTGGTCAGCTCTTCGGGGTCGTGTTCGAGCCTCAGCCGCTCGTTGGGGTAGAGCGGCGTCAGGTCCTCGAACCTGGGCCTGGGGTGCGGCTTCTGCCCGTTGACGGTGTCGACGGTGACGAGCTTGTCGTTCTCCGCCTGCCCGCTGATCTGGTCGCCGCGACGCAGGTCGTGCTGCCGCACGAGGTGCTGCGGAACCTGCGGCCCGTCAACGAGGAATGCCTTGTTGTTACGTATGTCGAGTACACCGATGTGCATCGGGTCTGTCCTTTCAGGAGGGTTGTTTGAGATGCGCCTCATCGGCTCCACACACGACGGGCTCGTGCCCGTGCTCGTGCCGGAGGGAAGCGCCGCAGATGCTCTTGCGGAGGCATCTGATGTAGGGCCGCCAGCGTGAGAAACTGGGGGGCGTCGCTGCGGATTGAAGAACGTCCAGCAGCTGGTCGGAACTTACGTGCGCTGACCGCGCACCGCCGGTTACAAGCGAACTGTAGCAGACAACGCCAGAGGCGCGCTTGTTATTCCGCGCACTTCTTCCACGACAGCCGGAACGTGGTGCTCACGGCCGAATCGGTCGAGTCCATGGTCATGAAGCTGGTGTTCCCCTTGCCGGTGACCTTGAGCTCGGCCTCGATCGTCAACGGCTTGCGATCCTTGCACGGCCCGTGCGCCACCCCGTCGGGCCTGTCGGTGACCTGCCAGTTGTCACTCATCGGACTCTGATACGTGTGCATCCGGTTCCGCGTGGGAAACCCCGGAAAGTGGTAGCTGTTGCGGACAACGCCGCGTGCCCCGTCCGTCAGATGAGCGAACCCGCGGTAATCCGTGGCCGCGATGCCGTACGTGTACCCCGGAGCGTGGTTCAGCTTGAGCGCGATCGTGCAGCTCTTCTTGGCCTCTTTACCGTTGCCCTGCACCAGGAAGTCGCTGTAGGTCACCGTGAACGCCTCGTTGTCCTGCGACATGGCGACGGTCGTCGAACCCTTCGGACAGCCCGAGCCGCCGACGCTCACCACCTCGACGGTGACCGGGCCGGGAGGTGGGACGATCGAAGCAGCCAGCAGTGCCACCACGGCGAACATCGAGGCCTCCTCACATCGCTGTGGGACAACCTATCGAGCCGCACAATCACGCAAACGGACGAGCAGTTCCCGCGCGGCTGCACGGCACTCGTCACTCCACTCGGCGAGACAACCCGCCACCACCACCCTCACGTGCCGCGGTACTTCCGGATCGGTGGCGATCTCGCGCGCCACCACCGCGGCACGGCTTCGTTGGTCACGTCGCAACGAAAGGAGGCAGCCGACGGCTCTCATCCGGACCAGAGCGCCTGTCCGTGTTCGTCGAGCTTCGGCGTGGCCGGTTGGTCCGCCGGTGCCTCGTCGAGATCGTTGCCCACGTCCTGGCGCACGTAGACGGTGCCCAGCGACGGCCTGCGAGCGCCGGGAAGCTGGTACGGCAGGAGACCCGCGGCCTGTTCCTGGGCCCACAGCAGGTCCTTGATCTCGGTGGGCAGCGCTCTGACCGACGTCCATCCGTTCCGGGTGACTCGTGGGACTCCACGCTGCCGCGGGCTTGGATGGTGATCTTCAGGTCATCCTCCGCCATCGGGGGATGGCTCACGTCACAGCGGCCCATTTTGTGCCAAATCAAGGACTCATGCGCCCGCCAGTTCGCCCACCACGTGGAGCACCGTCGGCCGATCGGCGGTGAAGGCCTTGCGCAGGGCCATGGCGAACCTGTCCTCGTCGTCCACCGTTAGCCCGTGGCAGTTGAGGCCCTTGGCGACCATGGCGAAGTCGACGCCGGGAAGGTTCACGCCGTGCACGGGTTCGCTGCGGTCGACCATCTCCCGGCGGATCTCGCCGTAGCCGCCGTTGTCGCAGATGATCACGGGCAGGGGCAGGCGTTCCTGGGCCGCGGTGGCCAGCTCGGGGAGCGTGAACATCACGCCACCATCGCCGTGCAGGGCAACGACTTGACGGTCCGGGGCGCCCATCTTGGCGCCGATGGCCGCCGGCAACCCATAGCCGAGCGTGCCGAAACCGGTGGGATACAGGAAGCTTGCCGGGCCTTCGAGCGGGAGGTTGGACAAAGTGCCGTAGTAGCAGGCCATTGCGCTGTCGCCGGCGATGACGGCGCCTGGCGCGAGGACTTCCTTCATGGCCTCGACCAGGGGAAGCCAGGCAGCGCCCTGAGTCCTGGCGTGTTTGCGGAAGAGCTTTTGCCAGCGTTGGGCGCGTTTTGCGGCTTCTTGACTCGCGTGAGCCTTGCCGAGGCGTTGGTTCAGGGCGGTGACGGTGGCCTGGGCGTCGCCCACCAGGCAGTAGTCCGGGAGGGCGTTGGTGATCATCTGGGCCGGGTCGACGTCGATGCGGATCAGGTCGCCGGGGAACTTCAGCGGGCCGTTCCAGAGGTCGGTGGAGGCGAGCTCGGTGCCGATGGCGAGGACCACGTCGCATTCGGCGACGAACTCGGCCACGGCTTTGTGGTGCAGGCCCGCGCCTATGGAGAGCTGGTGGTGTTCGGAGAAGGTGCCCTTGCCGTTGGCGGTGGCGACCACCGGGGCGCCCAGGCGCTCGGCCAGCGCGGTGATCTCCTCGGCGGCTCCCCTGGCGCCGCCGCCGATGATCAGGCCGGGGCGCGTGGCCGTGTTGAGGCGGCCGGCTGCCGCGGCGATGGTGACGGCGTCGGCCGGTGGGTGGGCGACGAGGACCGGGGCGACCTCGTTGACCTTGTCGACGGCGTCGATCAGGTCCAGCGGGATTTCGAGGTGGGCCGGGCGGGGGCGGCCGGAAGTCATGTGGGCGAACGCTTGCGCCACGGCCAGCGGGATCTCGGCGACGCTGTGGACGCGGTTGGAGTAGCCGATGGCGGCTTCCAGGGCGGCGCTCTGGTTGCGGACCTCGTGGAGGGTGCCGTTGCCCGGCCGGGGTGGCGCAGGGGCATGCCCGGGGAGATCAGGAGGACTGGGATCGAGTCGGAGTACGACTGGGTCACGGCGGTCAGCGCGTTGAGCACGGCCGGGCCGCTCGTGGTGAGGCAGACGCCCGGTTTGCCGGTGACGCGGGCGTAGCCGTCGGCGGCGAATCCCGCGCCCTGCTCGTGGCGGGGCGTGACGTGGTTGACGTCGTGCTCGGCGAGGTGGCGGTAGATGCCGAGGTTGTGGGTGCCGGGGATGCCGAACACCAGCTCGGTGCCGTGCGCGACGAGTGCGCGCACCAGCGCGTCACCCCCGCTGACGCGAGGAACGGTCATGCTCATGCCACGCGCTGTCCGCTCGTATCGTTCAACGTGTCCCCCGAAGGGATGATCAGCGCGTCCACGGCCAGTACGCCGTCCGGGCCCACGCGCACGGGGTTCAGCTCGATCTCCGCCAGGTCCGGTCTGGCCGCGAGCGTTGCGGAGACCTGGGCTATGAGCTCGGCCAACGCTGCCAGGTCGACCGGTTCCGCGCCGCGCCAGCCGGACAGGAGCGGGGCAGAGGCGAGGCGGGCCAGCATGTCCCGCGCGGTGGCCGGAGTCACCGGGGCGAGCTCGATCGCGGTGTCCTTGAACAACTCTGCGTGAGTGCCGCCCGCGCCGACGAGCGCGACTGGGCCGAAGGAGTGGTCCCGCTTGGCGCCGATGATCAGTTCCACGGTGTTCTCGCGCGTGTCCATCTCTTCGAGCACATAGGTGCCGGGGCCCAGACTGGCTTCCATCTCGTCGAAGGCGGTGGCCGGGTCGGTCAGGTTGATCCGGACGCCGCCGTGCTCGCTCTTGTGGGGCAGCCAGTCGGCTTTGAGCGCGTACGGGCCTTCCAGAGTGGTGGCCTCGACCTCGGTCACGCTCGTCACGGCGTGGGCCTTGGGGAACCTCACGAAGCTGAGGAGCTCGCGGGCGGCGAGGTAGCCGGGCTGGTACGGCAGGCTCGCGCAGAGGTCCCCCCTGAAGGGGTCCCCTGATTCAATTCTCCCAGCCGGCACCGACAGTCCCGGGCCGCTCACAGCACCAACGGACCGTTGATCAAGCGCCCCTAGACGAGCCGCGTCACCCACCGCAGCCACAACTCGCTCGATCGTGTGCTGCACCGGCACCCCGTCCGCACGCAACGCGCGTACCGCCGCGGAGTCCGCGCACATGCTGTGCACCGCCACAGGCACACCGGTTTCCCTTGCCAGGAACCCGACCCGAGACGCCACCGCAACCTCGGCGGCTTCCAGCGACGGCGTGTCCGCGCCGTAACTGCCGAAGTAACCGGACAACACGACGGTGTCGACCTCGCCGGAACGCACGAGCACCTCGACCGCGCGGGCGTAGTTCCACAGGTCCCGCTCCCCCGCGCCGGCGAGGTCGATCGGGTTCCGCGAGGACGCGCCCGCCGGAAGTCCGTCCACAGAGGACAGAGCAGGCACCGACAACCCGGCCGCCGAAGCGAGGTCCGCCGCGATCGCCCCCTGCCCACCGGAGTCCGAGATGATGCCGATCCGACGTCCGCGCGGCACACCGGACGACACGACAGTCGCCAGATCGACCAGCGCGGCAGGCGTCGCCACCCGCACCGCCCCGGCACGACGACAGGCCGCGTCCACAACGTCCGAAGTGGACGTCAGCGCTCCGGTGTGCGAACGAGCGGCTTCGCGAGCCGCCGTCGACGACCCCACCGTCAGCAGCACAACAGGTTTCCCCGCCGCACACAGCTCCGACATCGCCAAAACGATCCCCGGCCCGAAGCTCTCCAGATAGACCCCGACGACCTTGGTCATGTCGTGGGACACCAAGTCCAGCAACGCTTCCGTCGCCGTCACGTCCGCCTGGTTGCCGACCGAGACGAACCGCGACACCCCGATCCCCGACGCCGCCAGCCCGGCGATCTCCAGACCCACCTGCCCGCTCTGCGACACCACGCCGAGCGAACCGGGCTGGAACCGCCCCCAGGCGAGGTGCAACGACGTCGCCGCGTCGAACACGCCCAGGCAGTTCGGGCCGAGCAGTCGCGCGCCCGCCGAACGAATCCGGTTGATCACCCCGTCGTCGATGCCCGACGGGATGCCGACGAACCCGCGCACGCCCACCGCGAGCGCCTCGTCGACGACCGCGGGCACGTGCGCGGCAGGTACGGCCAGCACCACCAGTTCCGGCGCTTCGGACAACTCCGAGAGAGACCGCACGGTCGGTTCCGACAGCACGGAGCCGCCGCCGCGGTTCACCAGGTGCACGGCGCGACGGTCACGGCCGACCAGGGCACCGCGCGCGAGCCAGTGGCCCCACTTCGCGGGGTCGTCGCTGGCACCCACCACCGCGACGGACGCGGGATCGGAGAAGATCATCTCGCACCGAGACCGCGGGAGATGATGAGGCGCTGGATGTCCGAGGTGCCTTCCTCGATCTCCTCCAGCTTGGCGTCACGCATCCAGCGCTCCACGGGATACTCGCGTGAATAGCCGTAGCCGCCCAACGTCTGCACGGCGGCGTGTGTGCACCACATGGCGTTCTCCGAGCCGACGAGCTTGGCCATGGCCGACTCCTGCGCCACGGCGTGCCCCGCGTCGTACAGCGTCGCCGCGCGCACGGTCAGCAGGTGCGACGTGTCGACGCGCGTGGCCATGTCCGCGAGCCGGAACGCCACCGCCTGGTGCTGGATGATCGGCACACCGAACTGCACCCGTTGCCGCGCGTAGTCGGCCGCGAAGTCCAGTGCAGCCCGCGCAAGGCCCGTCGTGGCGGCGCCGATGAGGATGCGCGAGGCGTCGAACGTGCGCATCAGACCCGCGAAGCCCTGACCTTCGTCGCCGAGCCGGTTCTCGACAGGCACGCGCACGTCGTCGAGGAACACCTCCGCGTTGACGATCGCGCGCTGCCCCATCTTCTGGAACGGCGGCCCGACCGTGAGGCCCGCGGCGTCACGCGGCACCACGAACGCGGTGACCCCGCGGGAGCGCCGAGTGGGATCCACGGTCGCGAAGATCACGAACTGCGAGGCGTAAGGAGCGTTGGAGATCCAGGTCTTCTGTCCGTTGAGGACATAGGAGTCGCCGTCACGCCGAGCCGACGTCTGGATGCTCGCCGCGTCCGACCCGCTGCCGGGTTCGGTGACCGCGACGGCGGTGAGCGGCGGCCGCTCGGTCGTGAGCGGACCGAGGAAGCGCTCCTGCTGCTCAGGCGTGCCGAGGTGCTCGACGGGCGCGCTGAAGAAGCCGTTGGACGTGATCAGGTTGCCGATGCCGATGTCGCCGTGGCAGAGCTCCTGCTGGACGAGCACCTGGGTGAGCAGGTCGGTGACGCCGCCGCCACCGAACTTCTCGGGAATCATGAACGAGGTCAGCCCGAGCCGGGAGGCCTTCTCCCACACGTCGAGCGGCGACTCGGTATCCGCCTCGTCGACGGCACGCGCGCGCGGGCGGATCTCCTCAGCGGCGAACTCCGCGGCCAGTGAGACGAACTGCTCCTGTTCGGCCGTGAGCCGCAGGCCGTCCCTGACGGTCCGCCCCATCTCGCACTCCTAAATTGACTGACGAATCAGTTATTCACGATCCATCGGGCAGCCTAGCTGTGTCAAGACGCATCAGGAGGTGCGCGAACGGGTGACTGGCGGGGAAACGCGGCGGTTGACGTATCGAGCCGCCCCGTGGTCATTCTTGATCAGTGCCGGTCCGCGTCGGGGAGCCGCGTGAGCCGCTACCCAGGACTTCACCCGTTCGGGGTTGAGGATGCCGCGGTGTTCCACGGGCGCGAGCGGATGGCCGGCGAGCTCAGAGCGGCGGCCGCGGGACCGGGGCTGCTGGTCCTCGTCGGCCCGTCCGGGTCGGGGAAGACGTCCCTGCTGCACGCCGGGTTGCTGGCCACCGAGGAACGGCGATGGCTCGTCACGACCCCACGCACGCCCTGGAGCCGGGACACGGCCGAGCTCGCTGGTCGTCGACCGGCTGGAAGAGCTGTTCACGCTCGACCTGCCCGCACGCGAACAGCATCGACCTCACCGATCCCGCGAGCCCTGCCGAGCTGTGGCGCAAACCGCTGCCGGCCGGGCTCACCACCGATTTCGCCTACAGCCCAGACGGATCGCTCTTCGCAGCGTTCGACAGCACGCAGACGCTGCGCCTGTGGCGGGTGCGGGACCGCAAGCCCGCGGGGTGATCCGGTGAAAGCCGCCGTGGGTGGCCGGAACGCGAACGGCAAGATGGCGTTCAGCCCGGACGGCAAGCGCATCGCGTTGACCGCCGTGGAGCGACGCGGGTCGGACTTCGTCACCCGCCCGGAGATCTGGGACGTCTCCGACCCCGACACCCCGTCCAGCAGTTCTACCTGCCGGGCGGCGACTCGTCGTCCTTCTACGACCTCGACTTCAGCCAGGACGGGAGCACGCTCGCGATCGTCCGCGCCTCCGCCGGAGTCGACCTGCGGGACACCGACCAGGAGCGGATCGTCGCCGGCCTCTGCGACGCACCCGGCGATCCGATCACCGAGCAGCAGTGGCAGCGTTGTCTGCCCGGCAAGGACTACCGGCCACCTTGTGGCTGAGCCTAGGCCGAGATCCGCGACAACCGGTCCAACGCCGAGTTCGCCTCCGACGCGGCGTTCGTGAGCTCCTCCAGCGACCGCAGCAACAGCCGATCCGGCCCCGTCTCCAACGCGGCCAGGCAGTTGGCGCTGCCCCGGTTCGCCAGTGCCGTGAAACGACTCCAGTGCTGCTGCGCCACCTCGTCCGGGATGCGGAAGTACCGTTGCGCGTCCCGTGCGATCTGCCCGAACTCCGCGCAGCTGGTCCTCAGCGGCGAGAAGTCGACCGGCCCGGTGGCGGACCCGAGAGTCTGCAACGTTTCCGAGTGGCGCGTCATGGTGTCGAGGAGGCGCTGATTCAGGTCGAATCCACCGAACCGCTTCCACGCGGCCTGCTGGGCGGCGCGCGTGCGGGCCGGGAGCTGCGCGACCACGGGAGCTGCGAACATTTGCGCCACCTTGTCGTCGGACGCCTCGCCTCTCGACTGGTCCCACAACGCCAGCCCGGAGGCGGAGACCGCGACCCCCGCCACGCAGAGAACCGCGACGACCCGACGGCGTACCGCCGGCCTGCCCGGCGCCCGCGCGGGAACCGCGGGTGCGCGCCGGACGATCGCCACGACAGCCGCGGCGGCGAAGGCCGCGATCGCGGCGACCACGAACACCGGAGCGAGCAAGGTCAGCAGCGCCAGACCGGACATGGTGAAGTGCGGACCGCAGGTCGACTCCATCACCCGCAACGACTCCACACAGCCGTCGGCGGACATCGCCGTCAACGCCAGCGCGAAACCCAGCATCGCCGCCGTCTGCGCGGCGACCAGGGCGACCGGCAACGGGTAGCGCCCGGCCCACCCGGCTGCGACGAACGCGGCCATCACCGTCGCGGCGACGACCACCGCGAACGTGCCGGTCTGGTACGTCAGCGCGAACAGCGCGCCCGATCCCGGAGGCAGCGGGCGCCACGTGTGCAGGTAGGCCTGCAACCCCACCACCGAGGCACCCGCCACGACACCGCCGGCCAGGCCGGGCAGCAGCGCCCGGCGCAGCGGCGGCAAGGGTGGCGCGCTGACCACGACCGCACCCGAGTCGTCGAGAGCCGCCGCAGCCAGCGCGGCGTGCCGTCCGCCGGGCGCACGATCCAGGCCGGCAGGGGCACGATCCACAGCGCGATCATCGACGCGACGGACAGCGCCGGGATCGACATGCCGTGCATCAGGGGAAAGAAGGAGGCGAAGGCGGACAGCACCAGCGCGTGGTCCGCGGCCGGCCCGCCCAGGCCGTGCGCGAGCACCTCCCGGACCTGGCCGGTGTCGACCATCGTGCCGAGCGTGTACAACGTGCCGTCGCTCTGCCACCAGATGAACCACGACGACAACGCCAGCCAGGCCGCGCCCAGTACGGCGGCCATCACCGGCAGGGTCGTACGTCCCGCGGTGGCCCAGAGGTGCGCGCATTGGCCGATCCACCAGGCGATCGCCGTGCCCGCGAGCACGACGAGCAGCAGGAACTCGGGGTGCGGCGGCAGCCATTCCAGAACCGCCACCCGGTTCAGGAACAGCTCCCCGCGGCGAGCCCGAACCCGAGCCACAGGCCGGCACGCCACGCCGGCGGCACGGGCCGTGACGTCCGCACCCCGTGCACCACGGCCCTCCACAGCGCGATCCCGACCACGCCGACGACGAGGCCGGACGGGACCAGCGTCAGCGCCTGACTCATCCACTCGCGGAGCAGGCCGTCCCTGACCAGATAAGCCTGCACGGGCTCGCGCACCTGCGCGTTCACCAGGGTCGCGGCCACACCGGTGAGGAACATCGGCAGTGCCCGCAACCCGAACAGCTCCCCGGTACCCGCCACCGCCGCCCGGCGCAGATCCAGCCGCGGATGGGTGCGCCACAACTCGGCGAACGCCGACCACCGCCGCGCTGGTGCCGCGGCGGCCCAGATGTGCGGGGACGCGCCCCACCGGACCGCGGCGAGATCAGCGCACACCTCCCGGCTGCGCAGCACGTCCGCTCGCGCCAGGTAGACCAGCAGCACGAGCAGCACGAGCAGGAGAACCCGGCGCACCTGGCTCGGCTCGTCACCCGACCACCAGGACGGCTGGACCAGCGACACGACCGCCCACACCGCGTACGGCGTCAGGACCGCGGCGAGGAACATGCGCCACAGCGCGGTGGTGACGTAGTACAGCGTGACGTCACCGTTGCGGATGTGCGCCAGTTCGTGGAGCACCACGCCACGGAATTGCTCGGGATCGGTGGTGGCGCTGTGCAGCAGGTCGGCGCTCAGCCGCAGGGTGGGCCGCCTGTTGCTGCCGTAGACGACCACGCTCGCGGTCGGATCGACCACCACTCGCGGCGGCCTGGCCACTCCCGCGGTCGCCGCCGCCTCGGCGACCAGCCGGTGCGCGTCGTGAGTGCTGTCGAGTGGTGACGCCCAGCGCGCCCGCCTGCGCCATCGGGGTATCGCCCGGAACAGGACGGCGGCGCCGAGCAGCACGACGACCGGCCAGCCCAGCACCACCCACCACGGCGGCCCCGGTTGATGACGGGCCATGCACTCGTCGAACGCCGATGTCTGCTGGAGCAGCACCAGCTGAACCCGGAGGGTGCTCGCGTCGGGGTCGGCACCGGCCGCCAGCTGGCACCCCACGCCGTTCGCACCCGAGATACCGCTGACGACATCGCGCATCATCGAGCCGCTGGCCACGAACAACAGCACCATCAGCAGCACGAAGCGGACCGTGGTGCCTGCGCCGATCACCCGTTCGTCCACGCGTGGCGGGACCGGCTCCACCGTCACACTCGCCCCCCGCGATCAGTCACCCTGCGAGTCAGTGTGCGGTCCGCGCGACCCCGACGAGCTCGTTCGGGGCCAGAACACCCGGATGGATCAGAACCCTCGCAACGCCGCGCGGACGATCTCCAGGGCTTCCTGCGACGAGAGGCCCAGGTCCGCGGACATCGACGCGTACTGCGCCGCCGCCGCACGGACGCGCTCGCGGTTGTTGTCGCCGTTCGCGCTCACCACGGTGCCCGCGCGGCCCCGCGTCTCGACGAGGCCGGCTTCCTCGAGCTCGCGGTAGGCGCGGGCCACCGTGTTGACCGCCAGACCCAGGTCTTTCGCCAGCGCGCGCACGGTGGGCAGCTTGGCGCCCACCGGCAGTTCGCGGTTCGAAATCGCGTGCGCGTAGTGCACCCGCACCTGCTCGTACGGCGGTGTGTCCCCGTGGTGGTCGATCTTCACTGCGCCCCATCCCTCCCCGACATGTAACTACCTCTGTATTGACCAACGGAGGAGTGGGGCGGAGGTTGCGGTCGATTCAGCGGATATTGGTCTGGTCCGCGCCCATCTGCACGTAGAGCTTGCGCCATCCCTGGTCTGCCGCGGTGGCTTCTTTGCCGTCACAGTAGGGCTTTGAGCCGTTCGAGGTGTAGTAGCGCAGGATCGACAACGAGACGACGGTGTCCCAGTTGCCTTCGTCGAAGTACTCCTCCCCCGGTGTCTGCTCCTGGTGCTTCATGCAGGAGACGTCGGACTGACCCTCGTCGTCGAACTGGGCGGTGGCCGCGGGTTCCGCCGAGCACGCGGCCAGCGCGAGCACCGCCAACACGATGAGCTTCTTCATGACTCCTTCTTCCAGCTAACCGGCCAGCGCACGCGTGGCCAGACCGACTCCGACGAGCATCACCAGCGCCGCGGTGCCCAGCGGCGTGATGTCCGCGAACTTGCGGAAGCGGGCCAGGCGCGGGCCAAGGCGGTCCCGCAGCGAGACCAGCAGCAGCCCCGCGGCGGTCAGCGTCGCCGCCATGCCGAGGCCGTACGCCAGCACCAGGACCACGCCGAACCACGTCCGGCCCAGTGCGATCGCCCCGAGCAGGACGACCAGCGCGGACGGCGACGGCACCAGGCCGCCCGCGACTCCCATTCCGACGAGCCCCGCCCGGCGGTGCCCATGACCGTGTCCGTGGCCATGTCCGCGGTCGTGCCGCATACGACCCCGGTTCCGCACCGCCGAGCGGAGCAGCACCCCTCCGATCACCGCGACCAGCAGACCGCTCACCACGCCGAGCCAGCGCAGAACCGACTCGCCGGCGATCACGCTGGACACGCTGAGCAGCAGCCCCAGCACCAAGACCCCCGCCGTGTGGGTGATGGTGACCGTGGCGCCGACGAGGAGTGCGTCGCGGCGGGTTCCCCTCGAACCCGCCAGGTAGGCGGCCATCACGGTCTTGCCGTGGCCGGGCAGCGCCGCATGTGACGCGCCCAGCACCAGAGACAGCAGGACCGCACCGATCCCGACCACCGGGGTGAGATCACCCACCAGGCCGACGGCCGCCTTCGTGGCCTCTCCCAACGCTCCAGGCGGGGTGACAGCGCTTCCCTCACCTGGTTGTGCGACGAACCGCACCGCCCGCACGTCCAGAGGAGAGGACAGCAGGTCTTCCGGATAGCTGCGCAGCTCGTTGGTGATCGACTCCGCCGGCGCGCCCGACACCGCGACGTCGACACCGACGACGGTGATCTCGCGCCACCCCGGCTTCTCGCCGAGGTAGGAGTCGCTGAACGTCACCTCGACCTCGCCGCGCACCTGCAGTGAGACCGTGTACTCGCAGGTCAAACGCATGGTCGGCAGGCCTGCCTCACCGGGAGGGCGCACGACCTCCGCGTCGCGCACCTCGAACTGGAGCTCCCGCTCGTCCGCCATGGCGTCCAGCGACTTCGCCCGTTCCGCGCACCGCTTGCGCGCGTCGACGAACTCGCGGTCCTGCAGGGTCGGGATCTCCGCACTGTCCACAACGGACCGCAGCTCGATCCGGTCGGGGAACACGCGCAGCCCGTCGTAGTGGTTCACGCTGAGGTTGCTCAACGGGTGTGCTTGAGCGACTCCGCCCATCAGCAGCAGTCCGAACAACGTGAGCAGCAGGACTTCATCGCAGACTCCCCAGAATCGCCTCGCGGTGCCGGAGAACCTCCGCATCCCGCCAGCCCAGCGCGACGGCCTTGTCCGAGTACGGCAACGCCTCCGCGGAACGCTCGTTGACGTGCAGAGCCCACGCCATCGCGTCCGCGGTGAACACGCTCTGCCTCTTCGCCCATTCCTTCTCGGCGAACCGCAACGCCTCCGCGGGGTCACCGTGGTCGGCGGCGATCAGGGCGGCGGTGAGGTCGTCTCCGCCCAGAGCACGTGACTGCCGCAGCGCGAGGTCGTACTGCGCCCGCGCTTCCTGCGGCTTGCCCGCCTTGTCCAGTGCCCTGCCGTACCTGACGAGGTGCTCCGGCGACGGCACCCTCGACACGAGCTCGCGATAAGTCTTCAGTTCCTCCTCATCGGTCCGCCCCTTCAGCTCATCCAGCTGGAAGCGGCAGAACGCGGCCTCCTCGGGCGAGGAAGCGGACTCCAGCGCCCGCTCCAGAGCCCCGCGCGCCTCGTCCAGACGGCCGTGCAGCTCGAAGTGGTAGGCAGCGCGGGTGAACGACGCGACACCCGGCTGCAGGTCCAGCATGCGTTGCAGCGCAACGGAAGCACCAGCGTCGTCGCCGAGCTGCGTCAGCGCGTCGACCACTACTCCCTGAGCCTGCGCGGAGTGCGGAAGTGCCGCGACCGCGCGCTGACCCCAGTCACGGGCACCGGCGAAGTCGTGACGAGCGTTGGCGAGCGCACCGCGGCCGATGTACGCCTCACCGTTGCCCTCAGGCTTGAGGCGCAACGACTCTGTCAGCGCACGCTCGGCACGCGGGTAATGCTGCGGATCGAAGGTGACGCGGGCGAGCTCGACGTGCGTGGCACCGAGCTGTGCCCAGGCGGCGGGGTCATCGGGGGTTCTGCGGAGCTTGGCCTGCAACGACTCGGCGTTGCGCTGCAGGGAAGAGGTCTGCGTGGCGGCGGGTGTTGCCGCCTGCGGGGAGGCGCAGGCGGCAACGGCGAGCGCGGCTGCCAGCAGCGGAATGGTTTTCCACATGTCAGGCACCCTCACTCAGCGGGAGTTGACCGCCCGGTTGCTCGGCAGGCCGACGTACGGGAAGCGGTCGCCGAAGCGGACGTCGTTGGCGTTCACCCGGTCGCCCTTGGCGAGCGCCGGCACGAGCTTGCCGGTCTGCGCCGCGCCGACCACGGCCTGGATCTCGATGTCCACGACGTCGTCGGTGAGCCTGCGGCCGTTCGGGAACCCCTGCAGGTCACCGCCGAGGACGCCGAGCCGGTTCGGGTTCTTCGCCACCGGCGTGGACATGTTGAGCCGCAGCATCTCCGACGGTGCGAACCTCTTCGGGTCCACGTCGGTGTTGTTCAGCTGCGAGTTGAGATCGGCCTTGATCGGGCCGCCCGCCTTCGTGGTGATCCCGGTCAGGAAGATCTCCACCAGGTCGGACCGCGGTGTCTTCGGTGCCGGGATGCCGTAGATCGCCTGGATGAGCCGGGCGAGCTCCGGGTCGTTCACCCGGTCCAGCAACGCCTGGACCGACGCGTCGCCAACGGGTTCGAGCCCGTTGAACGCGTCCTTGATGGCCGCCGACGACACGACCTCGTTCACCAGCGGGTTGCCCAGCCGCGACACCTGCACGAACGGGCCCTGCGGGGTCGCCTTGCCGGGGTCGAGCCTCAGCGTGCGGCGCTCGGTGTCGCTCCACACGCCGATCACGGGGTTGCGCTTCGGGTCGCCTTTGAGGGCCAGCATCGTCTTGGGCACCTGGATGGCGATGGTGTTGACGTTGTAGCCCATCAGGGTGTCCTGGTTGACCTCTTTCAGATTTCCGCCGTAGAGGAGGTCGAACACCCTCAGGTCCAGGAAGAACGAGTCCTCCGACGGTCCCATGTAGACCTGACCGCCACCGGGGATCTTCACCGTCGCCTGGTCGCGGATCGCCGCGAAGTCCGGGAACGACGCGGGTCCGGTGTTGGACGGCGCCGCCCTCCCGTTGCGCACCAGGGTCGTGGTCTTGCCCGGCTCTATGAGCTCGAGGCTGTAGTTCTGCCGGAACAACAGGTTGTCGTCGTTGATCGAGGTGACGGGCCCGTTGTTGTAGAGAAAGGTGTTCTTGCCGCGCCGGTCGTCGGTGCTGAACGTGAACCGGAACGTCTTGTCCGGCACCGCGTCCCCGTCGGCGTCGATGTTGAGGTCGTACCTCGCGTCCGTGGCCCACGGGTAGAAGTTGGGGCCACCGTTGGGTTCCTGCAGCCCGAACCAGTTCGCGATGAGCGTGACGGTGTCGGGCTTGTCAGGGCTGGTGAAGGCGTAGACATCGGTGTTGTCGACCGCCGGGTCCGCCGCGATCAGCGGTGCCTCGCGGTGGCTGGACGCTTCCGCTGCCGGGATCGCCGCGGCCGCCGCGACCACGGCCGCGGCGATCGCACCGCGGCGTAATCGCTGTTTGTTGCTGGTTGGCATGGTCCTGCTCCCTTCCCACGGCGGGGATTCGGAAGCAGGACGCCTGCCGGTTCGAACTCATTCAGCGGATTTTGGCGCCACAACCGTTCCTCGGGCACGCGTTACGACGATCGGCTCAGCGAGCACGTCCGCCGCCGAAGGTCCGCGATCGGGCGCCGACCGGCACACCACGCGCGCCTCGAACTCGATCTCACGCGAGCGTTTTCCTATGCGCACCAACGTTGCCGTGGCCTCGATGACGTCACCGGCCTGGATCGGCGCCGCGAACTCGACCGAGCTGTACCCCGCGAACAGCCCTTCGTCGGAGTCCGTGTGGATGAGCAGTTCGGTGGCGACGTCACCGAACATGCCCAGCCCGTACGCGCCGTCGACGAGGTTGCCCCCGTAGTGCGCGTGCGAGTGCGGTACGTACCGGCGGTGCGTCACCGAGAAGCCTTCGACCAAAGCCCCGCTCACGCGGCGACCCCCTTCTTTGCCTGCATCGCGTGCACCAGATAGCTCGCGACCTCACCCGGAGTGGTCCCCCGGGAGAACACTCGATCCACGCCCAGCTCCGCCGCCATCAGCGGATCGAACCGCGGGCCGCCGGCGACGAGCAGTGGCCGCCTGTCCCCCATCGCCTCGCGGAACGCCGCGGACATCTCCTGCGTGTTGAGGATGTGCGCGTCCCGCTGCGTGACGACCTGGGAGATCAGCACCGCGTCGGCCTTCTCGGTCCGCGCGCGCCGCACCAGTTCCGGAACGCTCACCTGCGCGCCGAGGTTCACGACCTTCAGCTCGCGGTAGTACTCCAGGCCCTTCTCGCCCGCGAAGCCCTTGATGTTGAGGATCGCGTCGATGCCGACGGTGTGAGCGTCCGTGCCGATGCAGCCGCCGACCACGACCAGCTTGCGCCGCAACACCTTCTTGAGCGTCGTGTTCACCTCCGCCGGCGACAGCAACGGGTACTCGCGCTCGACGACCTTGACCTCGTCGAGGTCCACGAGGTGCTTCACCGAGCCGTAGACGACGAAGAACGTGAAGTCGTCGCCGATCGGGTGCGAGTGGACCACCATCGCGGGGTCCATGCCCATCTTGTTCGCGAGCTGCTGCGCCGCGCCGTCCGCCTTGGGGCCGAAGGGGATCGGCAGCGTGAACGACGTCTGGATCATGCCGTCGCCGGTGGTGTCGCCGTACGGCCTCACATACCTCTTGGAGTCAGTCATTCGAGGCCTCCAGCATCTCGCTCGCGGGGTTGAAGTACGCCTCCGCCTTCTCGACGACGCCGTCCGCGCCCTTGCCCTGGTCCGCGGGGCGCTTCATCAGGCCGAAGGTGCCGTCCGCGATCGCGTTGAGCAGGCCGTCGTCGACGATGCGCTCCAGCAGGTCCACGGCCTCGCCGAGCACCTGGTGGGCGCGCTTGACGATGAGCCCGTCCGGCGCGGGCCGGAAGTCCTCCGCGAGGTTGCCCGCGGCGTTGAGCACGTACCTGACGTTCTGCAGGGCGAGGTCGCGGTCGGACAGGAACGGCGTCACGACGGCTTCCGTCATCATGCCGACGAGCAGAATGGACTGTCCGGTCAGGACACCGGCGAGGTTGAAGAACCCGTCCAGCAGATAGCCGTTGAAGACGTCGCCGGTCATGTGCTTGGTGGGCGGCATCCACTTCAGCGGCGCGTCGGGGAAGAGCTCGCGCGCGAGGAGCGCGTGGGCGAGCTCCAGGCGGAACGAGTCGGGCACCTTCGGGTTGATCTCGAAGGCGTGGCCGAGGCCCAGCAGGTGGTCGGGCAGTCCCGCCTCGTGGGCGAAGTGCTCGTTGAGGAGCTGGGAGACCGTGACCGTGTGCGCGGCGTCGACGGCGTCCGCGGTGGTGAGGTAGTTGTCCTCGCCGGTGTTGATGATGATTCCCGCGCGTGCGTGGACCTGGCGGGAGAAGCGCTGGTCGACGAACGTGCGGATGGGGTTGATGTCGCGGAACAGGATGCCGTACATCGAGTCGTTCAGCATCATGTCGAGTCGCTGCAGTCCCGCCAGCACCGCGATCTCCGGCATGCACAGGCCGGACGCGTAGTTGGTCAGCCGCACGTACCGGCCGACCTCCTTCGACACGTCGTCCAGCGCCGCCCGCATGATCCGGAAGTTCTCCTGGGTGGCGTAGGTGCCCGCGAACCCGTGGTGGGTGGCGCCTTCTGGCACGTAGTCGAGGAGCGACTGCCCGGTCGAGCGGATCACCGCGATGATGTCGGCACCTGCGCGGGCCGCGTTCTGGGCCTGGACGACGTCCTCGTCGATGTCACCGGTCGCGACGATCAGGTAGATCCACGGCCGCTGCGCGGGGTCGCCGAGCCTGGTGATCAGCTTGTCGCGCTGGGCCCGGTTGCGGTCCACCGTCCTGATGCCCTTGGCGACGGCCGACGTGGCTGCTTTCCTGGCCGCCGTCAGGTCCTTGCCGGTGGGGACCTTGAACTGGATCTGGCCCGCCGCGGTGGCCTCCGCGAGCTCGGTGAGGGTGCCGAGGTTGTGTTGTTTCAGGGCGTGGAACGCCGGGAGCACCACGCCGTGCTCCAGCCCGCACTGCTCGCGCACCGTGTCGATGACGCGGTTGACCCACGGCACGTCACCGGCGCGGTGGGTGGAGTCCGCGCCGGTGATGCCGGCCAGGCGAAGTGTGGCGCGCTCGACGGCAACGGTGGTGTGCGCCTTCGCGATGGACACCACCGGTTCGGCCGCCCGCGCCGCGAGTTCGCGCGCGGTGGCGACGACCTTGGGGTCGAGGTCGAGCAACGCCATGAGTCACTTCCTCTCGTAGATAGTCCGGCCGTTCAGCACGGTCCGCACGCAGACGGGCGCGGGACCGGTGAGATCAGGCAGTCCGGGCACGCCGGAACGGGGATCGGTGGACCACCGCTGCACCCGCGAGTCGCTCCCGGCGACCACGAGGTCGCCGGTCTCCCACACGGCGTAGGTCGCGGGCGCACCGGGCTGCAACGTGCCGGTCAGCCCGTCGTCCACGCCCGCAGCACGCCAGCCACCACGCGTGTGGGCCGTGAACGCCGCTCGTGGGGAGATGCCGTGACCATCGGTCTTGTGGTGCACCGCGGCGCGCACGGCAGCCCACGGGTCGATGGCGGTCACCGGGGCGTCCGAGCCGAACGCGAGCACGACCCCTGCCGCGGCCAGGCGTGAGAAGGGGTTGAGCCCCACTCCGCGCTCGGCCCCGAGGCGCTGGACGTACATTCCGGCCGATCCGCCCCACTCGGCGTCGAAAAGCGGCTGAACAGAGGCGATGACGCCCCACCCCGCCAGCTTCTGGGCCTGCTCGGCGCCGACCATCTCGACGTGCTCGAGGCGGTGGCGCGCGGAGGCGAGAGCGGGCGTGCCGAGGGCCTTCTCGGCGATCTCGAAGCCCTCGATCACGGCGGTCATGGCGGCGTCGCCGATGACGTGGAAGCCCGCCTGCACGTCCAGTTCGGTGCACTTGATCAGGTGGTCGGCGATCTGCCGGCCGTCCAGGTAGAGCGCGCCGGACGTGTCCGCGTCGGCGTAGGGCTCGGTCAGCGCGGCGGTGCGGGAGCCGAGCGCGCCGTCCACGAAGTGGTCCCCGGCGAGGCCGCGGACGGGGACGTCCGGCAGGTCGTGGGCGCCCCAGTAGGCCACCACCTCTGGGCCCTCGGTGTGCGCGAGGAGTTCTCGCAGGTCGTCCTCGCCGGAGATGTCCGGGCCGGCGCACTCGTGCACCGACGCGATGCCCATCGAGGCGGCGTGTCGGAGGAAGGCCAGCTGGGCGGCCTGGCGTTGCGCCGGCGTGATGGCGGACTTGGCGGCGCCGCGCACGTGGTGGTGGGCGGCGCGAGAGAGAGGGCCGTCGGCCGAGTAGCCGTCGGCCTCGCGGGCCTCGTCGGTGATCAGGTTCGAGGAGACGATCGCCGAGTGCACGTCGATGCGCGACAGGTAGACCGTCTTGCCCGCAGCTGCGTCGTCGATCTCCGCGCGCGTGGGCGGGCGGTTCTCCGGCCAGCGCGTCTCGTCCCACCCGTGTCCCCACACGAGCGGGCCCTCGGCGTCACGCACCTGCTGCAGCAAGTCGTCCACAGAGGACGTGCGGGTCAGGTCGAGACCGGTCAGCAGCAGACCGGCGCTCGTGGCGTGGACGTGGGCGTCGACGAACGCGGGCGCGACGAAGGCGCCGTGCAGCTCGATGACCTCGGCGTCGGGGTGCAGCGCACGGCCGACCGAGTCCTGTCCGATCCACACGACGACGCCGTCCGTGACGGCCATGGCCGTCGCATCCGGTGCGTAGATGCGTCCGCCGACCAAAAGTTGCGTACTCACGTCACGCAGTCTGCCGTTGCTCGAACAGCGCCCGCACACCCGGCTGCGTCCGGACCAGGTCCAAGGCGAACGCGGCGTGACCGGGCACATAACCGTTGCCGACCAGCATCTCCACGTCCGCGGCGAGTCCTTCAGCTCCGAGTGCCGCGGCGCTGAACGACGTGGCCATCGAGAAGAAGATCACGGTGCCGCCGTCCCCGGTCGCGAGGATGGCGCCGTGCTCGCACCCCGGCACGTCCACACACACGACCGTGACATCGACCTGCTTGCCGACCGCCTCAGCCACAGCCACCGGGTTGCGCGCGTCCGCGATGACGACCTCGTCCGCGAGACCGGCCTTGCGAACCTGTTCCGCCTCACGCTCGGTCGGCACCAACGCGACGAGGCGCGACGCACCGGCCTGACGTGCGGCCGCGAGAGAGAGCGACCCGGACTTGCCGCCACCGCCGAGCACCAGCACCGACCCACCGGGGTGCTTCCGCACCACGCGGTCGGTCAGCGCCGGAGCACCACACACGTCGAGAACGGACAGCGCCAGCTCGTCGGACATGTCGTCGGGCAGCACGGCCGCGATGGACCGCCCGAACAGCACCGCGGTCCCCCGGCACGGCACCTGCTCGTCCTCGCCGTCCCAGTCCTGCAGGCCGTCGTTGATCTTCAGCGGCGTGAGGGTGAGGCTGACCAGCGTCGCGATCCGGTCGCCCGCCTTCAGGCCGAGCGGCGACTCCGGTCCGACCTCCAGCACCGTGCCGAGCAGCATGCCGCCGGAGCCGGTGACCGGGTTCTGCATCTTGCCGCGCTCTTCGACGATGTCCAGCACCGCCTGCCGGACCGCCGCGCCGCTGCCGTGCTGCTCCCTGAGCTGCCGGAACGACGCCGCGTCCAGGTTGAGCCGCTCGACCGCGACGATCACCTCGTCGGGGGCGGGGACGGGCTCCGCGTCCAGCCGCCACGCCTGCTGGGGCAGGACGCCCTGCGGCTCGAGGACACGGTGCAGTCCGTACGCGCTCACCTGAAAATCCTTCGGTCGACGACGCTGTCTCGACAATATCTTCACGTAGCGCGTAAAGATCCCGCAAGCTTCACTTGTCAGTCAGGCGGAACCACCGGCAGTCGTACGGGCCCAGCTCCAGCTTCGCGTCGCACCCGTCGCCGGTCAGGACGTCGGTGAGCACGCCCTTCACCTTCAGCTCCACCGGGACCGCGCGGTCGGCGAAGTTGTGCACGGCGATGACCGTGCCACCGTCGCAGTCAGCGCGGTGGGCGAACACGCACGGGTCACCGACGTCCAGCACCTGGTAGGTGCCCCACGCCAGTTCGGGGCATTCCCGGTAGCTCTCGATCAGCCGGCGCATCCAGGTGAGCAGCGAGTCGGGAGAGTGGCGTTGCCGGCCGGCCGCCTCCCAGTCCATCGGCACCCGGACCGCGAGCCTTCCTTCCAGCGACAGGTCCTCGACCAGGCCGATCTCCTCGCCGTAGAACAGGACGGGCGTACCCGGCAGGCTGAAGAGCAGGCTGTAGACCATGCGGATGCGGCGGTAGTCGCCGTTCAGCATCGACGGCAGGCGGCGGCGCAGGCCACGGCCGTAGAGCTGCATCGACGGGTCGGGACCGAAGGCGTCGAACACCTCCTGGCGCTCGTCCTCGGGCAGCTTGTCGAGGGTCAGCTCGTCGTGGTTGCGCACGAACGTCGCCCAATGGCCGTCCCGTGGCGGCTGCGGGCGTTCCTGCAGGGCCTTGGCCAGCGGACCGCTCGACTGCCGCGCCAACGCCAGGTACATCGCCTGCATGCCCACGAAGTCGAAGCACATCGTCAGCTCGTCGCCGACTCCTTGGCCGTAGTAGGCCATCGTGTCCTTGTACGGCAGGTTCACCTCGCCCAGCAGCACGCCTTCGCCGTTGCGGCGGTTGATGAACGCGCGCAGGTCGGTCAGGTAGTCGTGCGGGTTGGGCAGCGACATGGCGTCCGCGGCGTCGTTGTGCTCCAGCAGGAACGGGACGGCGTCCACGCGGAAGCCGCTCAGGCCCAGCTCCATCCAGAAGCCCATGATCCGGGCGATCTCGTCGCGCACCTCGGGGTTGGCGACGTTGAGGTCGGGCTGGTGCTTGTAGAAGCGGTGCAGGTAGTACTTGCCGACCTCCTCCGAATACTCCCAGAGGCTGTTCTCCTTGTCCGGGAAGGTGATGCCCTGCGGGCCGTCGGTCTGCGGTTCGTCGGCCCAGACGTACCAGTCGCGCTTGGTCGGATCGTGGAACCACGGGTGCTGGTCGGACGTGTGGTTGACGACGAGGTCGGCGATCACCCGCATGCCCCGGTCGCGGGCGGAGCGGACGAACTCCACGAAGTCACCCAGCGAGCCCAGCCGCGGGTCCACCGCGTAGAAGTCGGTGATGTCGTAGCCGTCGTCGCGTTCCGGGGTCGGGTAGAACGGCATCAGCCAGACGCAGGTGACGCCCAACGCGTGGAGGTGGTCGATGCGTTCGGTGCAGCCGCGGAAACCCTTGTCGGAGAAGGTCTCCACGTCCAGGCAGTAGAGGACGGCGTTCTTCCACCAGACGTCCGACGTGCGGATCACCTCGCCACCTCCGGCAGCACGTGCTCGCCGAACGCGTCGACGAACGGGATCAGGTCCTGGCCCACGTGGTGCAGATAGATCTCCTCGAAGCCGAGCGACGCGTAGGTGTGCAGGTTCTCGACGTGCCACTTGAGGTCCGAGGACACGTTGACGACCTCGGCGACCTGCTCCGGCGTGACGCGCTCGGCGACGACGTCGAAGTGCTCGGCGAGCTCCAGGTCCCAGCAGACGGGTGGTCGGAACACGTTGGTGCGCCACTGTTCGTGCGCGATCCTGAGTGCGGTGTCGTCGTCCTGCGCCCAGCTCAGGTGCACCTGCAGGTGCAGCTTGCCCCGGCCACCCGCGTCGCGATAGGCGCCGGCCACCTCGCGCAACCGGTCGGGCGGGGCGCTCACGGTGATCAGCCCGTCGGCCCACTCGGCGCACCAGCGGGCGGTCTGGGGGCTCACGGCGGCGCCGATCAGCAACGGCACCTCCTGCGGTCTCGTCCACAACCTCGCGCGGTCAACCCGGACCAGGCCGTCGTGGCTGACCTCGTCGCCCTGGAGCAGCGCGCGGATCACGTCCACGCACTCGCGCAGGCGGGCGTTGCGGACGTCCTTGCGCGGCCAGCCGTCGCCGGTGATGTGCTCGTTGCTGGCCTCGCCGGTGCCCAGGGCCGCCCAGAACCGGCCGGGGTACATCGCGGCGAGGGTGCTGATCGCCTGGGCGGTGATCGCCGGGTGGTAGCGCTGGCCCGGGGCCGTGACCACGCCGAACGGCAGGGTCGTCGCCTGCAGCGCGGCGCCGAGCCACGACCAGGCGAACCCCGAGTGGCCCTGGCGCGAACTCCACGGTGAGAAGTGGTCGGAGCTCATCGCCGCGGTGAAGCCGGCCTCCTCGGCCCTGCACACTGCGGTCAGCAGGTCGGTGGGGTGGAGCTGCTCGTGCGACGCGTGGATGCCGTAGACGGTCATGCGACTTCAGGTACCCAGCGAGCAGTTTGAGAATGCGTTGAACCGATCCCGAACGGCATCCGTGTGGATGACAGCACCCTCGGAGCGGAGGAGGAACGGCGATGTTCAACGAGACACGCGTCGGGACCGTCACTGTCGTTGAGTTCATTCGGCCGGATGGCACTGTCGAGCCGATGAACGTCGATCTCCAATACCGCTCAGACGATCCGCACGCCGTCACGCTGCGGTTTCAGGCCAGGGACCAGGAGTCGACCTGGCTCGTCGGGCGGGAGCTGCTGGCGGACGGACTGCTGTCGCCCGCGGGGATCGGCGACGTGCAGTTGCGGCCCGGCCACGGCGACGTGCTGGTGCTGGAGCTCTTCACCGAGGACTCGCACGCCGTGTTCCACCTGTCGGCCGATGACCTGCAGCGGTTCCTCGACTCCACCTACGCGGCCGTGCCTGCGGGGCGTGAGGTCGTCGACTTCGACCTGCTGCTGAAGGACCTGCTCGCCTAAAGGCGCAGGCCCAGGACCAGCTTGTCCGCGGAGTCGACCACGCGAAAGCCGATGTGCTCCCAGAAGCCGACCGCGTGTCTGTTGTGGTGCCGCACGTGCACGTGAACACCCTTCTCAAGGCGTTCGAGCACCGTGCGGACGAGCCTGCCGCCGTAGCCCTTGCCCTTCGCGCGCGGCAGCAGGTTGGCGTGCATGTGCGCCGGATAGTCCAGGGCCAGCCGGTGGTCGACCCGCGCCGGATGGTGGATGTGCTGCACCACGCGGTTCGGGTCGTCGGTGAGCGGGTAGCGAATGCGCAGGTCAGGCCACCAGTCGTGCTCCAGGCGGTCTTCGAAGGCCTCGCTGTCCGACGCCGCGATCACGTAGCCGCAGATCCCCTCGTCGTCCTCCACGACGAACGCCAGATCCGGTTCGAACGCCACGTACGGCCCCACGTAGGCGTGACCGAGCAGGCGCGGGTCGTCGAACAGGTGCCGCGCGCCCCGGCCACCGTCGCCGGTGTCGAGGCAGATGTCGTAGAGCGCGTCCAGGTCAGCGGGCCGGTACGCGCGGATCACGTCAGCTCGCGCCGATCCGTGATCACCACCGGGTCGACGTCGACAACTTCCCCTTCGACGACCTGACCGGGCCCGAAGCGACGGTCGTGCTCGAACTTCAGCGCGGCCGCCTCGGCCTTGCGCGCGATCCGCCGGCTGACGAGCCTGCGCGTCGGCGGGAACAGCAGGAACAACGCCGCCACGTCGCTGATGAAGCCAGGCACCATGATCAACGCCCCGGCCGCGGCGATCAGCACGCCGTCGGCCATCTCCTGGTGCGGCTGCTGCCGCTTCCACACGGCCTCGGAGAACGCGGCCATCGTCTGCGCCCCCTGCCTGCGCACCAGCTGCAGACCGACGAGGGTGCCGACCAGCAGCAGCGCGATCATCCACAGCCCGCCGATGGCGTTGCCAACGGCGATCATGACCGCGATCTCGGCGAACATCCCCAAGAGCACCAGGGCGAAGACAGGCATACCCCCTCAACGCACGAGCTCGCCCAATTGCTCCCGCACCCTCCTCCACCAGGCGTTGATCTGAAATATTTACGGCGAGCTAGCGGTGTGACAGGATATCTTTACGCGACCTCGACGCTGAGGAGTACGGATGACTGCGCTGCACGACGCCCCCACGGCGCTGGAGCGACTGGACCGCCAGCCGTACACGTACGTCCGCCGTGAGCTGGTCGAACCCGACTGGCGACGCTTCCCCGGCTGGGCGCACGTGACCGAGGCGCAGTGGCGCGACGCCCAGTGGCAGCGGGTGAACTGCGTCAAGAACGTCAAGCAGCTCCGCAAGGTCACCGGCGACCTGCTGAGCGAGAAGTTCTACGACGACCTGGCCGCGGACCAGGAAACCTTCGCGACCATGTCGATGCTGATCCCACCCCAGATGCTCAACACGATGGCGGTGGACGCGGCACCCGCGGAGTTCACCGACGCCTTCCTGGCCGACCCGGTCCGCCGCTACATGCTGCCGGTGAAGTCCGACCGCGACCCGCGGTGGCCGTCGCACCCGCACTCCCAGCGCGACTCGCTGCACGAGGCCGAGATGTGGGTCGTCGAGGGGCTGACCCACCGCTATCCGACCAAGGTCCTGGCCGAAATGGTCTCGACCTGCCCGCAGTACTGCGGCCACTGCACCCGCATGGACCTGGTGGGCAACTCGACCCCGCTCATCGACAAGCACAAGCTGTCGCTGAAGCCGGTCGACCGCCAGGACCAGATGATCGACTACCTGAAGAAGACCCCTGGCGTCCGCGACGTCGTCGTCTCGGGCGGCGACGTGGCCAACGTCCCGTGGCCCCAGCTCGAGTCGTTCCTGATGCGCCTGCTGGACATCGAGACCGTCCGCGACATCCGCCTGGCGACCAAGGCCCTGGCCGGCCTGCCCCAGCACTGGCTCCAGCCGCGCGTCGTCGAGGGCCTGGAGCGAGTCGCCCGCACGGCCTCGCGCCGCGGCGTGAACCTGGCGATCCACACCCACGTAAACCACGCCCAGTCGGTGACACCTCTCGTCGCCGAGGCGGCGCGGACGGCGCTGGAGGTCGGCGTCCGCGACGTCCGCAACCAGGGCGTGCTGATGAAGGGCGTCAACGCCACGTCGGACGACCTGCTGGACCTTTGCTTTGCGCTGCAAGGGGAAGCGAACATCCTGCCGTACTACTTCTACATGTGCGACATGATCCCCAACGCCGAGCACTGGCGGGTGGCGGTGTGGGAAGCGCAGGAGTTGCAGCACGCGATCATGGGCTACCTGCCTGGGTATGCGACGCCGCGGATTGTGTGCGACGTGCCGTACGTCGGGAAGCGGTGGGTGCACCAGCTCGCCGAGTACGACCGTGAGCTGGGGATTTCGTACTGGACGAAGAACTACCGGACCGGGATCGAGCTGGAGGACCCGGAGGCGCTCGACCGCCGCTACCCCTACTACGACCCGATCTCCACCCTGGGCGAGGCCGGCCAGAAGTGGTGGTCCGACCAGACCTGACACACCACGACGGGGCCGTTTTCGGGACATCTTCCGAATGCGGCCCCAACGGCATGTTTTGCCTGGTCAGCACCCATAGAGTCTCATTAGGTCTCAACGTCAAGGGGCCCAGAAGGGGCCCAGAAAGTCCAAAGTGGATGAAGCTTTGCATCCTCAGTGGACACCCGTGTCAGGCATTGGTACAGCATCGAGTAGACACTTGCCTTTACGACCGGACTGGGCCATCGCCCCTCCTGCGACCCGATCTCCACCTTCGGCGAAACCAGTCAGGCGTCAATGACGATTGCTACCGCCCACGTCGCAACTGCAGAAAAATCGCACCGCTGAACGACACGGAGAGTCCAGTGGAATCATAACCGTGATAAACAAGTTCAGCGACGTGCTGCACCGATTTAGCGCCGGATCTAGTACTACAGCCGCATGGCGTGATCTTGGTCGATGGCGTGGTGACGTGAGACGGCCACCGTGATCAACTTCGAGGTGTGTTGGGACTCGAAGCGAAACGGTGGCCGCGTTGCCGATCTTAGACCT
>NZ_BAABBE010000034.1:0-87646 GCF_039537795.1 Lentzea roselyniae | reverse complement strand
CCCAGCTAGACCACTGGGTTGATAGGCCAGAGGTGGAAGACCGGTAACGGTTGGAGCTGACTGGTACTAATAGGCCGAGGACTTGTTACAAAGACGCTACGCATCCACTGTGCGGTTCTGGAAGAACCGAGCGGCATACCGATCGCCGCAGGTACAACTCCACAGAGTTTCGGTGGTTATAGCGTTGGGGAAACACCCGGTCCCATTCCGAACCCGGTAGTTAAGCCCTTCTGCGCCGATGGTACTGCACTGGTTACGGTGTGGGAGAGTAGGTCGCCGCCGGACAATCGTTCAGAAGACCCCTGCGGGTCGAGCACTTCAGGTGCTCCCCGCAGGGGTCTTTTGCATGTCGCGGGCCGGCTCGATCCGAATTCCGCTTGCCCGTCCTGATGTCATGGACCCATGGACGCGCGAGTGCATCCCACCCTGGCATCGTTCGACGCCGCCACCCTCGATCGGCTCGCAGCCGATCCGGTGCGCAACACGGTGGCTCTCACCTCACTGGACCGCGCCCGCCGCCTACCCTCCGCCGACAACCCGCCAACTCTGATCACCTTCCACGACAACGGCGAAGTGGTCGGCTCCCTGATCCGCACGCCACCGTGGCCGTTCCAGGCAGCCGACCTGCCGGTCGCCGCCGCGGACCTCGCGGCGCAGATCGCCGCCGAAGTCGATCCGGAAGCCCCGGGAGTCACCGGCCCGAGGCAAAAATCACACGCCTTCGCCACCGCCTTCGCCACCGCCTTCGCCACCGCCTTCGCCACCGCCTTCGCCACCGCCTTCGCCGCTGACCGCAGCTTCACCGAGTCCCTGGCGACCAGGCTCTATCGCCTGGGCACCCTGGTTCCGCCCACCTCTCCCGGCACCGGCCGCCTGGCGACCGAAGCCGACATCGAGCTCCTCGGCGCCTGGCGCAAGGCCTTCACCCGCGAAGCTGTGCCGGAGGCCCCGGACGAAGAGGCGACCGAGATCGTGCGCAGCTCCCTGCGCCTCGGCAACGGCCACGCCCTCTGGGAGGTGGACGGCACCCCGGTCGCCTGGGCCGCGGCCAGCCTCCCGCAGGTCGGCATGACCAGGGTCGGTCCGGTCTACACCCCACCCGAACACCGCAAGCACGGCTACGGCGCCGCCGTCAGCGCGTTGGCCAGCCAATGGGCGCTGGACCAGGGCGCCACCGACGTCATCCTCTTCGCGGACCTGACCAACCCGATCTCGAACTCGATCTACCAACGCATCGGCTACCAACCACTCGACGACTGGGCGGAGTTCTGGTGGAAGCGCTGAGCCATGACGACGTCAAGGACTTCGTGGCGGTGGCCGGCGACTTCCTCGAAGCCGACCCCGTGAACCACAGCGTCCACCTCACCGCGGTGGACGCCGCACTGCGTGGAGAACGACAGCCCGCGACGCTGATCTCGTTGCACGACAACGGAGCTGTCGTCGGCGTGGTCACCCGGATGGAGGGTCGTCCGCTGCACGTCGCCGCGATGCCGCCGGCCGCTGCTCCCGTCGTCGCCGAGGTCCTGCGGGAGCGGGAGATCGACGAGGTCACCGGCACGCGGGACCGGGTCGACGCGTTCCGGAAGGTGTGGCGGGACGGCGGCAGAGAGGTCTACGCCCTGCGGCTCTACCGGCTCGAGCACCTGGTGGTGCCGCAGGTCCCGGGAGAGGCGAGGCTCGCGACCGCCGCCGAGAACGACCTGATCACCGAGTGGTGGATCGCGTTCGTGGCGGAGCTGGACGGTCTCTCGCGCGAAGACGCCGAGAAGCGGGCGATGGACAGCCGGCGGATGTCAGCCGGGCACGTCCTGTGGCTCGTCGACGGGGTTCCGGTGTCCTGGGCGGGGAGCACCACGCCGGTCGGTGGCGTGTCCAGGATCGGTCCGGTCTACACCCCGCCCGAGCACCGCCGCCACGGCTACGCGGCCGCGGTCACCGCGGCGATCAGCCGATGGGCGTACGGGGCGGGCGCCGAGCACGTCGTGCTCACCGCGGACCTGGCCAACCCCACCTCGAACTCCGTCTACCAGGGGATCGGCTTCCGCCCGGTCTCGGACTGGTCGGAGTACCGCTGGAGCTAGTGGCGTGACCCCTAACGTCGGCTGGGCGAATTCACGCTCAGCAGGGCACCTCGCGGCACCGCCCCCGTCCATCCAGTATGAGGACGCGGGGGCGGCACCACGATGCACCCGTCTGACCGCGAATTCGCCCGGCAACGTGCCGGGCCACGCCACTAGTCGAAGAGCGACGGGGACAGCGGGCGGTTCCGCACGTGCGACGAGAAGACGAGCGAGGTGGTGGTGTCGCCGTACCGCTGCATCACCTCGACGAGTTCCTCCAGCTCGACCATCGACCGGCAGACGACGCGCAGCAGCCAGCAGTCATCTCCTGTCACGTGGTCGGCATCCAGGATCTGCGGCAGCGCCAGCACGGTGGAGCGGAACCGGGGCGTGTCCAGGGACCGGACCCGGACGCGCACGACCGACTCGATCGGCAGTCCCAGCCGGGAAGGCGACACCACCGCCACGAAGCCGGTGATCACGCCCAGTGACTCCAGGCGGCGCACCCGTTCGGTCACGGCGGGCGCGGACAGCGACACCTCGCGGCCCAGCGCGGTGAACGACATGCGGCCGTCGGTCTGCAGCAGGCTCAGGATCTTCCAGTCCACGGCGTCGAGTTCCACCTGGAAATCATAAGGAGAACGGCCCGAACGCCTGGATTTCCGCATGTCGCGGGCAACGTGGTCCCAACAAGATCATGCGCATGACCAACGCACTGCGCTTCCCCGCCGCCGACCCCGCCGCCGCGGCGAGCTTCTTCGCCGCCGAGCTCGCGTTCGAGGCCGATCCCGACGACGTCCACCGCGACCTGCAGGACGGCAGCACTCACGGTTACGTGCTGGTGGAGACACGGAGCCCGGAAGCGTTTGCGCAGGCCCGCATCCCCGGCGCCGTCAACCTGCCCTACCGCGACCTGCCCGACGAGCTCGACCTCGACCCGGACCTGGTCTACATCTGCTACTGCGAGAGCTTCCAGTGCAACGCCGCCACCAAGGGTGCGCTGGCGCTCGCGCAACGGGGGTACCGGGTGAAGCGGCTTGCCGGAGGCATCACGGCGTGGCGCGAGGCGGGTTACCCGATCGAGTCAGATGCGCACAGCGTCGTGGGTGTTTCTAAGGTCGCGTGTCATTGCTGAGTCAACCCGACATAGGCTCACATGTGTGACCGCACCGCGTTTGCTCGTCCTGCAGCCCTCGCAGTCCGACCCGCTGGCCAAGCTGGGTGACTGGCTGGAGGCCGACGGCATCGAGCTGCACCTCGTGTCGCTGCAGGACGAGCCCGCGCCGCAGAACCTCGACGGCTACCAGGGCGTGGTCTGCCTCGGTGGCGAGATGGGGGCGCTCGACGACGTGCAGCACCCGTGGCTCGCCGACGCGCGCCGGCTGCTGAGCAACGCCGTGGCGCAACAGCTGCCCACCCTCGCCATCTGTCTCGGCGCGCAGCTGCTCGCGGCCGCCACCGGTGGTCAGGTCCGAAAAGGACCGCAGGGGCCTGAGGTCGGCGTGCTGCTGGTGGCGAAGCGTGATGGCGCGGGCAACGATCCGTTGTTCGCGGATCTGCCGTGGACGCCAGACGTGCTGCAGTTCCACAGCGACGAGGTGCACGTGCTGCCGCCCGGCGCGGAACACCTCGCGGCGTCACCGAAATACCCGAATCAGGCCTTTCGGGTCGGAACGAGTGCTTATGGTCTGCAGTTCCACATCGAGACGACCCCGGAAATCGTCTTGAACTGGGCGGCCAAGGATCCTGAATCGGCGGCGTGCGCCCGGTCGCACCACTTCGACCTGGACTTCCTCGCCGAGGCCCACCGCGACTTCGAAGAGGTGTGGCAGCCGTTCGTCACCAGATTCGCGAAGCTGGTGCGGGGAGAACTGGCGCCCGCGGGGTGTTCGGGCACACAACTTCCCTTGGTGTGACGTTACTTTCGTAGGTTATAAGGCATCCTGAGTACCCGGTACCGTCTCTCCAGAGCACCTTGTTCGATCCAGCCGGAGGATCAGTGTGGATCCCGCTCTTGTAGTGATCATCGTTGTCGTCACTGCTCTCATTTTCGACTTCACCAACGGGTTCCACGACACGGCCAACGCCATGGCCACCTCCATCGCCACCGGTGCGCTGAAGCCCCGCACGGCGGTCGCGCTGTCGGCGGTGCTCAACCTCGTGGGCGCGTTCCTGTCCGTCGAGGTGGCCAAGACCATCTCCGGCGGGATCGTCGACGACGCCCAGATCACGCCCGCGGTCATCTTCGGCGGGCTGGTCGGCGCGATCATGTGGAACCTCGTCACCTGGTACGTCGGTCTGCCGTCGAGCTCGTCGCACGCGCTGTTCGGCGGACTGATCGGCGCGGCCTGGGTCGCGTCCGGAGTGGACGCCATCCACTTCGCCAAGGTCGTCGACAAGGTCCTGGTCCCCGCGATCGTCGCGCCCCTGGTGGCCGGCCTCGTCGCGGCGGTCGCGACGATCATCGTCTACCGCCTCAAGCGGGCCGCGGACCCGCGCGTCTCGCACACCGGCTTCAAGGTCGGCCAGGTCGCGTCCGCCTCGCTGGTCTCGCTGGCGCACGGCACGAACGACGCGCAGAAGACCATGGGCATCATCACGCTCGCGCTGATCACGTCCGGTTCGCTCGCGCCCGGCTCCGGCCCGCCCACCTGGGTGATCGTGAGCGCCGGTCTCGCGATCGCGCTCGGCACGTACCTCGGCGGCTGGCGCATCACACACACCCTCGGCCGCGGTCTCACGACCATCGAACCGGCCCAGGGCTTCGCCGCGCAGACCTCGACGGCCACCGCGATCCTCGCGTCGTCGCACCTCGGGTTCGCGCTCTCCACCACGCACGTCGCGTCCGGCGGCATCATGGGCTCCGGCCTCGGCCGCGACCGGCACGGCGTCAGGTGGGGAACGATGGGCAAGATGGCCGCGGGTTGGCTCCTCACGCTGCCCGCCGCCGGCATCGTCGGCGCCATCGCGGGCAAGTGGGCCTCGACCGGCACCAGCGGGGTCATCGGCGTCGCCGTCATCGGTGCCGCGGTGTCCATCGGCATCTGGATCCTGTCGCGTCGTGAGCCGGTGAAGCCGGAGCACATCGTCGACGAGGTCGCCGCCCAGGCCGAGCTGCACAAGGTCGCGGCATGAAGGTCAACTGGATCGCGCTGCTCCAGGTCTTCGGCGCCACGCTGCTGGTCACCGTCATCGTGGTGACGTTGTTCGTCGTCGGCATCCGTGCGTTGTCGGGTGACAAGAAGATCCCTGCCTACGCCAGCTTCGCGGGTTGCGTCGCGGTCGTGCTGTACGGGCTCTCTCTGATCGTCTTCTAGCCGCGCGGGGACTAGGTTGGCTCCTGATGAGCGAACCGTTCCGCGCCGCGTCACCAGCAAGATTCGGGCTCACCGAGCCGCGCAGCGAAGAGGTGCTGCGCGGCCTCGGCCTGTGGGCGGACCGCCGGCCCGCCGACGACGCCGAGCCCGTCCTGGCGGCGCTCTCCCGCTGTCCTGACCCCGACCTCGCGCTGCGCGGGCTCGAACGGCTGCACTCTGCCGCCGACTGGGACGCCCTGTCGGCCGCGCTGCACGAAGACGTGGTGGTGCGCGGCCGGTTGCTGGCCGTGCTCGGGTCGTCGACCGCGCTGTCGGACTTCCTCGTCGTGAACCCGAACCGGTGGCGTTCGCTCACCGGTGGGGTCGACGTGTCGCTGGATCTGTCGGACGGCGATGCGCTGCGCACCGAGTACCGCGCGAAGCTGCTGCTCGTGGCAGCCAACGACCTGGCGCACGTCGTCGAGCCCACGCTGCCGTACGTCCCGTACGACACGGTGGCCGCGCAGCTGTCAGATCTCGCGGTGTCGGCGTTGCGGGCGTCGTTGAAGCTCGCCGCGGAACGCGTGAACGGCGCGGACCGTTGCAAGCTAGCGGTGATCGCCATGGGCAAGTGCGGCGCGAACGAGCTGAACTACGTGAGCGACGTCGACGTCGTGTTCGTCGCCGAGGGCGATCTGGGCGCGGCAACCCGGCTGGCCAGCACGATGATGCAGATCGCCGGCCAGTCGTGCTTCGAGGTCGACGCGGCGCTGCGGCCGGAGGGCAAGGCGGGCGCGCTGGTCCGCACGCTCGACGGGCACGCGTCCTACTACCAGAAGTGGGCGCGGACCTGGGAGTTCCAGGCGCTGCTGAAGGCACGGCCGGTCGCGGGCGACCCCGAGCTGGGGCAGGCGTACCTCGACGTCGTGCGGCCTTACGTGTGGACGGCGGCCGAGCGCGAGAACTTCGTCGAGGACGTGCAGGCGATGCGCCGCCGCGTCGAGGACCACGTGCCGTCAGGGCTTGCGGACCGTGAGCTGAAGCTCGGCCGGGGCGGGCTGCGCGACGTCGAGTTCGCGGTGCAGCTGCTGCAGCTCGTGCACGGCCGTTCCGACGAGAACCTGCGCATTCAGGCGACGACCGCCGCGTTGGCCGCGCTGGGCAGGGGCGGGTACATCGGGCGCAACGACGCGGCGGACTTCGGGCGCTCGTACCGGTTCCTGCGGACGCTGGAGCACCGGCTGCAGCTGCAGCGTTTACTGCGCACGCATCTCTTCCCCGCGGACGACGACGTCACGGCGTTGCGCTGGCTGGCGCGCTCCGTCGGGCTGGCGGCGGACGGGCAGCGGTCGGAGGGGCAGGTGCTGCTCGCGGAGTTCCGCAAGCACGCCAACCAGGTCCGGCGCCTGCACGAGAAGCTGTTCTACCGGCCGCTGCTGCAGTCCGTGGCGGGTGTGCCGACCGAGGCGTTGCGGCTCACGACCAAGGAGGCCGTGGCGCGGCTCGCGGCGCTCGGCTACACGTCGCCGGACGGGGCGTTGCGGCACATCCAGGCGTTGACGCACGGCGTTTCCCGGCGTGCTCGCATCCAGGGCGCTTTGCTGCCGGTGCTGCTGGACCTGTTCGCCGGCACGCCTGATCCGGACGGCGGGCTGCTCGCGTACCGGAAGGTGTCGGAGGCGCTCGCGGAAACCCCCTGGTACCTGCGGCTGCTGCGGGACGAGGGCGCTGTCGTGGAACGGCTCGCGGTGCTGCTCGGCACCTCTCGGTTCGTCCCGGATCTGCTGGTGCGGGCTCCGGAGGTGCTGCGGCTGCTCGCGGACACCGAGGCGCTGGTCGGCCGTGATCCGCACTCGATCGGAAACCCGCTGCGCAGCGCGGTTTCGCGGTACGACGACCTGACGCGCGCTGTCGCGGCCGCGCGGTCGTTGCGGCGGCACGAGCTGCTGCGCATCGCTTCTGCGGACCTGCTGGGGTTCATGCCGCTGGAGACGGTGTGCGTGTCGCTGTCCGAGGTGTGGGGAGCGGTGCTGCAGAGCGCGCTGGACGCTGCGATGCGTGCGGCGGGCGAACCCGTCGCCACGCTGGCCGTGATCGGCATGGGGCGGCTCGGCGGGCACGAGCTCGGGTACGGCTCGGACGCGGACGTGATGTTCGTGTGCCGGCCGTTCGAGGGCGTGACCGATGCCGAGGCGGCGAAGTGGGCGAGCGGTGTCGTGGAGAAGATCCGGCGGCTGCTCGGCGCGCCGTCGCAGGACCCGCCGCTGCTGGTCGACGCGGATCTGCGGCCGGAGGGCAGGCAGGGTCCGCTGGTGCGCACGCTGGACTCGTACCGCGCGTACTACAGGCAGTGGGCGGAGCTCTGGGAGAAGCAGGCGTTGCTGCGGGCCCGGTTCATCGCGGGTGATGCCGAGCTGGGGGCCGAGTTCGAGGCGTTGATCGAGCCGCTGCGGTATCGGGCGGGAGGTTTGGACACGGCGTCGGTGCGGGAAATCAGGCGGATCAAGGCGCGGGTCGACGCGGAACGGTTGCCGCGCGGTGCCGACCCGAGCACGCACACCAAGCTCGGGCGCGGTGGGCTGGCGGACGTCGAGTGGACCGTGCAGTTGTTGCAGCTGCAGCACTCCGGTGCGGTGCCGGAACTGCGCACACCGTCCACAATGGCCGCGATGGACGCTGCTGTCTCCGCCGGTCTGCTGGCTGCGGACGACGCGGCGGCGTTGAAGGCCGCGTGGAACCTGGCGACGCACGCGCGCAACGCCGTGACGCTGGTCCGGGGCAAGGCCTCCGACCAGCTGCCGACGTCCGGGCGTGACCTCGTCTCCGTCGCCTCCGTGATGGGGTACCCGCCCGGTGGCGATCCGGGGGAGTTCCTGGAGGAATATCGCCGCACGACCCGCCGTGCACGTGCAGTAGCCGAACGAGTCTTCTACGGTGAGGGATTGTGAAAGCGATCGCGCTTACCGAGTTCGGCGACGCCGACGTCATGTCGTTGCAGGAGCTGCCGGATCCGCTGCTGGGGCCGGACCAGGTCCTGGTGGAGGTGAAGGCGGCCGGGGTGAACCCGGTGGATTTCAAGATCAGAGCCGGCTACCTGCGGGGCCTGATGCCTCACCACGTGCCGCTGATCCCCGGCTGGGACGTGGCGGGTGTCGTGCGGGCTGTCGGCATCGGCGTGACGGACTGGAAGCCGGGCGACGAGGTGCTCGCCTACGCGCGCAAGGACCACGTGCAGTTCGGTGCCTATGCCGAGCTGATCTCGCTGCCGGACCGGATGATCGCGCGTAAACCGTCCAACGTGGACTTTGTGACGGCCGCCGCCCTGCCGCTGGCAGGGCTGACGGCGTTGCAGGCGTTGAAGGCGGTCGGCACCGGGCCGGGAGACGTCGTGCTGGTGCACGCGGCCGCGGGCGGTGTCGGGCACCTTCAGGTGCAGATCGCGCGTGAGCTGGGTGCCGCGCGGGTGCTCGGCACGGCGTCGCCGCGCAACCACGACTTCGTCCGGTCGCTCGGAGCCGAACCGGTGGCCTACGGCGACGCGCTGGTCGACGCCGTTTCCGAGCTGGTCGGTGGCGACGGCGAGGTCGACGTGGTGATCGACAACGTCGGCGGAGTGGCGTTCGACCAGTCGTTGCGGCTCGTACGAGACCGGGCGCGGATGACATCCATTGTGGACGGGCCGAGGGCGCTGGAGAACGGCGTGATCAACACCTGGGCGCGGCCGAACGCCGAGCAGACGCAGTGGCTGGTCGATCTGGTGGCGGCGGGCTCGTTGCGCGTCGAGGTGCAGCAGACGTTCCCGTTGGCAGAGGCCGTGAAGGCGCACAAGTTGCTCGAAGGCGGGCACGTGCGCGGCAAAGTCGTACTGACAGTCTGAAAACTTCGTGTTCGTTTTCAGGTTTGGGGGCACTCCTGGTGGGGTGCCCCCATTTCTGGGCTGCTCAGTCCTCGTCCGAGTCGGGGTCCACCGCCGGAGCACTGGTGTAGACCTCGATCACCCACTCCTCCTCCAACGACTCGGCGTCGTCGGCGTCGGGAACGAGGCGGTTGTAGACGCGAACACCGAGGTCGAGCACGTCAGCGGCCTGGACCGCTTCGAGCGCCTCGGCTGCCGAGTCGACGATGTGGGTGGTGAGCAGCTGCGGAGCCGTGAATTCGGCGACTTCTTGGGACACGCGCGGACCCTAGCGCATTGACGTTTCACCCATTCGAGATGAGACTAGGGCGCGCTCAGCGGGGGGAGCTGTGGGTTTGTCACGGGGGTCGAGCAGAGGAAGTCATGCAGCATCGTCGGGTCACGCGCCGAGGTAAGACCGTGATCGCCATCGCGGCTGTGGCTGCCGGAGTGCTCGCGTCACTCGGTGTGATTCAGTTTGCACTGAGTGGTGACAACTCCGCCGCCCAGCCCAACGTCACGGCAACGACGACCACGTCGAACGCCGTCGAAACCCCTGATGGCGCACTGGAAACCACCGAGCCGTCCGCCGAGGTCAAGGTCGCGACGGGCTCCTTCAAACAACAGCGCGGCATGCTCACCGTCGAGGTGACGCGCGTGGAGTCGGCAGGAGGCCGTCTCAAGCTCTTCGTGACGGCCACGAACGCCTCCCAGGCCCGCATGACCCTCCCCGTCGACGGCATCGCGGTCCTGGACGATCTGAAGCGCACCTACGCGGCCTCGACCAGCAAGTGGGAGGGCCTCGTCACCCAGGGCACCACGACCTCGGGCATCGTCATCCTCGACGAGAAGCTCGGCGCTGGTGTGAACTCGGTCACCCTGACGTTCAACTCGATCTCCGGCCAGTTCGCCCCGACCGGCGCCGCGATCACCGTGACGGGCATCCCGGTCCCGAAGTGATTCGATCCGCCGCCGTGGGTACGCCTCGTGCATGACTCAACGCGGAAGTGATCAGCACGGCTTCGCCAAGGACGACCACCTGAAGAAGGAGCTCGAGAACGAGCTGCGCGCAGGCGGCCCGACCCGCTCGCAGGAGTGGCGCGAGCCGGAGCTGCCCACCGCCGACGAAATGGATGAGGGCGAACGCACCTAGTCCACCTACTGTGGCGGCGTGAAGTTCCTGTTCTTCTGGGGCCATCGGCCTGAACGTGACGGCAGCCTCGGCAAGGGCTGCCTCTCGCAGTGGTGGCCGTGCTCGTTCGAGGCCGACGGACAGTCGTTCACGTCTGCCGAGCACTACATGATGTGGCGCAAGGCTTTGCTGTTCGACGACACCGCGGTGGCCGAGCGCGTGCGGGCCGCTCGCACTCCCGCCGAGGCGAAGGCGTTGGGGCGCCAGGTCTCCGGCTTCGACGACTCGGTGTGGGTGTCCTCGCGGCTTTCGATCGTGGTGGACGGCAACCTGGCGAAGTTCGGCCAGGACCCCGCTCTCCGCTCCTACCTGCTGGGCACGGGTTCCCGCATGCTGGTCGAGGCGAGCCCGCTGGACCGCGTGTGGGGCATCGGCCTGGCCGCCGACGACCCGCGCGCCTCGGACCCGTCTTCCTGGCGGGGCCTCAACCTGCTGGGAGAGGCCTTGATGGAGGTCCGCTCCAGGTTGTCCGCAGAGTGAGACAGGTGGCCTGCGCCGCCAGCGTGATCCCGCACGGAATCAGTCCTTTTCGGATCAACGCCGGGATCTCGCTGAGCGGCACCCACTCGACCTTCGCGGCCTCCGCGGGGTCCGGTTCCCCGGTCCTGACGGCCTGCGAGCCCGCGAAGATGTGCGTCACGTGCGAACTGATGCCGTTCAACGGGTTCAGGGTGACCAGCGGCTCGATCCGGCCCGGCCGGTAGCCGGTTTCCTCCTCGGTCTCCCGCAGCGCCGTGACCTCCGCGGTCTCGCCTTCTTCGCAGCGGCCCGCCGGAATCTCCCAGCTCCACGCGTCGGTGGTGAACCGGTGGCGCCACATAGGAGCACGTGGTCGTGGTCGACGACCACGACGCCCGTCGACGGGTGCGGCAGCCTGACGACGTGATGCTCGAACCGTTCACCACGAGGGATTTCGACGTCGTCGAGGTCGACGCTCATCCACGTCGACTCGTAGATCCGGCGGGTGCCGTGCACCGTCCACTGTGTCGCGGGCCAGCTCTATCACGTGCCGTTGACGGGTCGCCTTCCGTCCCGGTGGAACCGCAGGTCGTCGGCTTTCTTCCCGTTCTCGTGAACCACCTCGCCCGATGTCGCCGTGTTGGAGGCGGTAGATGCGGCCCAACTGATCGGACAGGGAGAACTGATGTTCAGCTACTCGGGACCAGCCCTGCTCATCTACCCCGATGGCAGCTCGGCCGAACTGGACCGGGTGAGCCTGATCGAGACGGTGAACGACGGCATCTGGCAGATGTCCGGTGCGGGCACCTCCGCCGAAGCCCTCAACGGTGGTGAGGCTCGGATCAGGCTGCCGACCGGGGGCGAGGCCGACGTCCTGGTCTCCAACGTCCGGGTTGGTGCGGATCCGGAAGGGGCGTCGACCAGCGTGACCTTCCTCGGCACCTGAAAGCCGGAAGGCCCGGCGGGATGTCCCGCCGGGCCTTCCGGAAGAGCGCGATCGATCACACGTCGTAGTACAGCGCGAACTCGTAGGGGTTCGGGCGCAGACGCAGCGGGTCGATCTCCTGCTCACGCTTGAACGAGATCCAGGTGTCGATCACGTCCGGGGTGAACACGCCGCCCTCGAGCAGGAACTCGTGGTCGGCCTCCAGGTTGTCCAGGACGGCGTCGAGGGTCGCGGGAACCTGCTTGACGTCGCGGGCCTCCTCGGGCGGGAGCTCGTAGAGGTCCTTGTCGATCGGGGCCGGCGGCTCGATCTTGTTCTTCACGCCGTCGAGGCCGGCCATGACCATCGCCGAGAAGGCGAGGTACGGGTTGCCCGACGAGTCGGGGCAGCGGAACTCGATGCGCTTGGCCTTCGGGTTGTTGCCCGTGATCGGGATGCGGACGCACGCCGAGCGGTTGCGCTGGGAGTAGACCAGCGAGACCGGGGCCTCGTAGCCGGGGACCAGGCGGTGGTAGGAGTTCACCGTCGGGTTGGTGAAGGCCAGCAGCGACGGGGCGTGGTGCAGGATGCCGCCGATGTAGTGGCGGGCGGTGTCGGACAGGCCCGCGTAGCCGCTCTCGTCGTGGAACAGCGGCGCGCCGTCCTTCCACAGCGACTGGTGGGTGTGCATGCCCGAGCCGTTGTCGCCGAAGAGGGGCTTCGGCATGAAGGTCACGGTCTTGCCGGCCTGCCACGCCGTGTTCTTGATGATGTACTTGAACAGCATCAGGTCGTCGGCGGCGTGCAGCAGGGTGTTGAAGCGGTAGTTGATCTCCGCCTGGCCCGCGGTGCCGACCTCGTGGTGGGCGCGCTCGACCTGGAAGCCGTTGGCCTCCATGTTGAGGACCATCTTGTCGCGGAGGTCCGCGTAGTGGTCGGTCGGCGTGACGGGGAAGTAGCCGCCCTTGTACTTCACCTTGTAGCCGCGGTTGCCGCCCTCTTCCTCACGGCCGGTGTTCCACCAGCCGGAGATCGAGTCGATCTTGTGGAAGGAAGCGTTCGCGGTGGTGTCGAACTGGATCGAGTCGAAGATGTAGAACTCCGCCTCGGCACCGAAGTACGCGGTGTCGGCGATGCCCGAGTCGGTGATGTACTGCTCGGCCTTGCGCGCGATGTTGCGCGGATCGCGGCTGTACGGCTCACGCGTGAACGGGTCGTGCACGAAGAAGTTGACGATCAGCGTCTTCTCGATGCGGAACGGGTCGAGGCGCGCGGTGTAGAGGTCGGGCAGCAGGAGCATGTCCGACTCGTGGATCGACTGGAAGCCGCGCACGGAGGAGCCGTCGAAGGCGAGACCCTCTTCGATCGCGTCGGCATCGAACGCCTTGGCCGGGAGCGTGAAGTGCTGCATCACGCCCGGCAGGTCGCTGAACCGCACGTCGACGAACTTGACGCCCTCGTCGGAGATGAACTTCAGCACCTCGTCGGAATTTTTGAACACCCTCGTCGACTCCTTGACTATGGACAACGGCTGGTCATCGCGAGCGACCGTATGTCCGTGGTGTTGCCCAGCCGTCACTCGGATGTTTCGCCAGTGTTAACGGGACCGCCCAACCCGGCAAGACGACCTGCCGGTCCTCACCCGATGTTCACAGGCTTACTCTGGTGGAGTGAGCAGGTGGACCGGTTCGTGGCTGTCGGGACCCAACTCGGTGCTGTCGCCGGGTGACGGGTCGAACGACGGCACTCAGCAGCGCTGGCGTGGCGAGCGTCACGGCTTCCCGGAGAAGGGGCCGGGTTCCATCGCCTCGATCGGGCGGCGCACGTTCGCCATCCTCGTCGACTTCTTCCTCGCGGCAGGCGTCGCGGGACTCTTCACGAGGCCGGAGCTGCCGCGCAACTGGAGCCTGCTGGCCTGGTTCGTCATCACCGTGGTCGCGGTGGCCTTCTTCGGGTTCACGCCAGGGCACGCGCTGTTCGGGCTGCGAGTCGCGCGCATCGACGGCAAGGCCTTCGTGCACCTACCGCGCGCGCTGCTGCGGACCGTCCTCATCTTCCCGCTGATCCCGGCGCTGGTCTGGGACTCCGATGGCCGGTGCCTGCACGACAAGGCCGCGGGCACCGTCGTCATCCGGGTGCGCTGACCTGCGGAACCTGCCGGGCGCCACGCCGAACTCGCGCTTGAACGCGGCCGCGAAGGCGAACTCGGACGTGTAGCCCACCTTTCGTGCCACCGACGCGAGCGTGTCGTCGCCGTCGCGCAGCAGTCGTGCGCCGGTGCTCAGCCGCCACCACGTCAGATAGGACATCGGTGCCTGTCCGACCAGTGCGGTGAACCGGCGGGCGAACGCCGTCTTCGACAGGCCCGCCTTCCCTGCGAGCTCGGTCACGGTCCACCGGTGTGCAGGGTTCTGGTGCACGTTGCTCAGCGCGGTGGCCACGACGGGATCGGTGAACGCGGCGCACCAGCCCGCGCCGGGCCTGCGGGCCGACTCCTCGTCCAGCCAGGCGCGCAGCAGGTAGACCAGCAGCAGGTCGAGCAGCGCGGGCAGGGCGGCGCCCGCTCCCGGCTTCGCTTCGGTGACGTCCGCGCCGAGCAGGTCGACGGCGGCGCGCAGGGCCGGGTGCCTGCCGGGATGGGAACGCAGGTGCAGCACCTCCGGCAGCGTGCGCAGGAACGGGTGCGCGTGACCGCGGTCCAGCCGGTACGCCCCGCACACCAGGTGTGTGTGCGGCTGGTCGGGCACGCTGTCGTCGGCGTCGGTCTCGCGTGCGGGTGGCAGTTCCTCGACGGCCGTGTCAGGGCGGTCGCTCAGACCGTGCAGCGCACCGTGCGGCAGGAAGACCACGTCGCCGGCGTCCAGCCGCACCGGCTCGCCGGACGGTGGGATGAGCCAGCACGAGCCTTCCACCACGACGTGGAAGCCGGCGCCGGGATACGGGCCGAAGCGATGACCCCAGGGACCGCTCCACCGCGAGCGCGTGAACTTCGCGCGACCCACGCGCATGGTGGCGATGACATCGGTGAAGACGTCCACCACATCACCCTAGCGGTCTGATCACGTATGTTTCGGGCCCTGTAGAGCATGGAAACGACCACATGGTGGTTTCTACGGTTGATCACATGACCGCATACGTAGTGATCGACCTCGACATCGCCGATGAAGAAGGGTTCCAGCAGTACGTCGACAGTGTGCTGCCGCTCATCGAGAAGACGGGTGCCCGCAACCTCCTCGTCGACACGAAGCCGCTGGTGCTGGAAGGCGACTGGGGACCGCGCACGCTCGTAATTCACGAGTACCCGAGCAAGGAAGCCGTCGAGGAGTTCTGGAACTCGGATGAGTACCAGCCGCTCAAGGAACTGCGTCGCCGCTACTCCACCGTGAAGGTCGTGGTCGGCGAGGCCTGACACGTGAAGAGGCCCGCTGCCGATCCGGCAACGGGCCTCTTCACGTGGTGGGAGCTGGACCTAGCGGCGACGCAGCGCGCGCTGGACGTTGCGCATCTTCGCGCCCTGCGGCATCGGGCCCTTGGGCAGTGCGGCACCGCGGCTGGAGAGCGCGGAAAGACGGGTCTCGAGCGCGTCGACCTGGGCGGCCGTGATGTTGCGCGGCAGCTTCATCAGGGTCGACTGCAGCTTCTTCAGCGGGACCTGGCCCTGTTCGGTGCCGATGATGAAGTCGTAGATCGGGGTCTCGCCGACGACGCGCGCGATGCGCTTCTTTTCCTGCGCGAGCAGCGGCTTCACCCGCTGCGGGGCGCCCTCGGCGACCAGGACGACGCCAGGACGGCCGAGCACGCGGTGCACGGCGTCGAGCTGCGTGGTGCCCGCGACGGCGGGGGTCACGCGCCAGCGGCCGCGCAGGTTCTCCAGCGCCCACGCGCCGGCACCAGGCTGGCCGTCGGCCTTGCGGAAGACGTTGCTCTGCACGCGGCGGCCGAAGATGATCACGGCCAGCAGCGCGCCGATCGCGACGCCCAGCGGCACGAACATCCAGACCGCGTTGAAGACCAGGCCCAGGACCACGGCGATCGCGGTGACGCCGAGGATCGCGCCCAGCATCAGCGGGATCAGCGCCTTGTCCTCGCGGCGTTGCATCTTGAACGCCTCGAAGATCTGCTTGCGCCGTTCGCGTGAAGCCGCGCGACGAACCTTCGCCGCTTCCTTGGCAGCCGCCTTGTCCTGCTTACCAGCCATACCCACCAGGATACGGCGCGCTGGTCTCAGTGTTGCATCGGCCATCTGCGAGACTGCCGGGCATGGAGGCGTTGCTGGAGGGTCTTGATCCGGAACAGCGCGCAGCGGTGGAAGCGCCGCGCGGCCCGGTGTGCGTGCTGGCGGGAGCGGGTACCGGAAAAACCCGCACGATCACCCACCGCATCGCCTACCTGTGCCAACGCGGGCACGTCGCTCCGTCGCAGGTCCTCGCCGTCACGTTCACCAAGCGCGCTGCGGGGGAGATGCGCACCCGTCTGCGTTCTCTGGACGTGCACGGTGCACAGGCCGTGACGTTCCACGCCGCCGCCTCACGCCAGTTGCGCTACTTCTGGCCGCGGGTCATCGGCGGCCCGCGCTGGGAGCTCGTCGACCAGAAGATCCGCGTCGTCGGTCGTGCCGCTTCCCGGCTGGGCCTGCCGACCGAGGCCGACGCGCTGCGTGACCTCACCGGTGAGATCGAGTGGGCGAAGTCCTCGCTGCTCACGCCCGACGCGTACCCGGCAGCCGCCTCGCGGGCCGCGCGCGACATCCCCGCGCCCGCCGAGCAGATCATGAAGCTCTACGCGATGTACGAGCAGCTCAAGAACGAGGCGCAGCTGCTCGACTTCGACGACCTGCTGCTGCACACCGCCGCCGCGCTCGAGGACAACGCCGAGGTCGCACAGGAGTTCCGCGACCGCTACCGCTGCTTCGTCGTCGACGAGTACCAGGACGTGACGCCGCTGCAGCAGCGCGTGCTCGACGCGTGGCTCGGCGGCCGGGACGACCTGACCGTGGTCGGCGACGCGAACCAGACCATCTACTCGTTCGCCGGCGCCTCGCCGCAGCCGCTGCTCAATTTCGCGCGGCGGTTCCCCGAGGCCGTCGTCGTACGGCTGGAGCGCGACTACCGCTCGACGCCCCAGGTCGTGGCGCTGGCCAACGACGTGATCAAGTGGGCGCGCGGACGTCCGGCCGGCTCACGGCTGAACCTCATCGGGCAGCGGCCGGACGGGCCCGCGCCGCGGTTCCACGAGTTCGACGACGAGCCCGCGGAAGCCGACTCGGTCGCGCGGCGCATCAAGACGCTGCTCGACGAGGGCGTCGCGGCCTCCGAGATCGCGATCCTCTACCGCGTCAACGCGCAGTCCGAGGTGTACGAGCAGGCACTCGCGTCGCACGGCATCCCGTACCTGGTGCGCGGTGGCGAGCGGTTCTTCGACCGGGCCGAGGTGCGCCAGGCGATGATCGCTTTGCGCGCGGCGGGTGAGGTCTCCGGAAGCCTTCCCGAGGTCGTCCGTTCCGTGCTCGGCCGCGTCGGGCTGACGGACGACCCGCCTACCGGTGGCTCCGCGCGCGAACGCTGGGAGTCGCTGCTCGCGCTGGTCGAGCTCGCCGAGGAGTTCGTCGCCGCGGTGCCCGGTGCCGACCTGCCGCGGTTCTGCGGGGAGCTGGACATGCGGGCCGAGGCGCAGCACCCGCCGACGGTCGAGGGCGTGACGCTCGCGTCGCTGCACGCGTCGAAGGGTCTGGAGTGGGACGCCGTGTTCCTCGTCGGACTGGTCGAGGGCACGATGCCGATCCAGTACGCCGACGGCGACGAGGCGAAGGTCGAAGAAGAACGTCGTCTTCTCTACGTGGGCGTGACGCGCGCGCGTGAGCACCTCTGGCTGTCGTGGGCGTTGTCGCGTGCGGCCGGTGGACGCAAGTACCGCCGCAGGTCGCGGTTCCTCTACAGCCTCGTGCCGGAGAACCACCCGGCCGCACGTGTATCTGCGGGCGCCGCGCGGCCACCTCTGATGAAGAAGGAAAAGCCGACCTGCCGGGTGTGCGCGGCGACTTTGGTCGAAGCGCAGTCCGTCAAGCTCGGTCGTTGCAAGTCCTGCCCGTCCGATGTGGACGAAGAGCTGCTCGAGTCGCTGCGTCAGTGGCGTGCGGCGAGGGCGCGGGAGCTGAAGGTTCCCGCGTACGTCGTCTTCACCGACGCGACGCTGATGGCGATCGCGGAGCAGCGACCCACGGATTCGGCCGGACTTGTGGCGATCTCGGGCATCGGCGCGTCCAAGCTTGATAAGTTCGGCGACGACGTGTTGGGCCTGGTCCGAGCCGGTGTCGGGTACTCCGCCACCTGATCGGGACAAGTTTCGTTAAATAGGTTGCACGCCCCAGGTACGGGGTCATAACCTGCTCATGCCGGGTCCGGAGGACCCGTCTGGGGAAGAAGAACTACTACTAGCTCGCAGAGACCTCTGAGGGAGGTGCCGGTTGTGAAGAAGATCCAGAGCATCGAATGCGCACTCGGCCTCCCCTTGTCCGAGCACCTCTGCATGCCCGCAAACGCTCAGGCCGTGTGGCAGAAGTCTGCCCTCAAGCCAGTGGCACTGCTGGGTCGTGAGCGCGGCACCGGCCTGTTCATCGAGCAGCCGATCGTCCGGCCGACCGCTGATGACGTTCCTAACTACACGACTGCGCTGTCCGCGCATCAAGTGAGAAGGCTCCTGCCGACCCCATAGAAGGGGTCGAAGGACCACCAGGCTCACGAAAGCCGCGGACTCGCACAGAGTCCGCGGCTTTCGTGTTTTTTGCTGTACCCCACACAAGGAGAAAACCCTGATGTTGACCGCGACTGTCCCGCTCACCGGCGAGACACTTCCGGACCTCGCGGACGGGCTTGACCTGCCCTGCCGCACCCACAACCCCGACCTCTGGTTCGCTGACACGCCGGCCGACCTCGAGAAGGCGAAGTCCTTCTGCGGGACCTGCCCGGTGCTGGCGGAGTGCCTCGCCGGCGCGCTCGCCCGTCACGAGCCGTGGGGTGTCTGGGGTGGAGAGATCTTCGAGCGCGGTGCCGTCATCGCGCGGAAGCGGCCGCGTGGCCGCCCGCGCAAGGACGCGGCAGCTGTTGTCACTGCTGACAAGACGGAGGCGGCAGCGTGAACACCGTGCACATCAACCACAACGCAACGCCCACCTACCTGAACGAGGGTCTGACACCCATGTCCATGAACGAAGAGCTCGTGCGAATACGAATACAAGAAGCCCAGAGGTTCGCTGAAGAGCAACGCATGGCGAACCGCCTCGCGTCAGCGCAACGTTGGCGCAGGTTGGCGCGATGGGCCGGTCGCAGAGCGGCTCGCTTCGACCTCTGACAGTCTCGAGCTGAGGCCGTCATCCACGAGAAGGTGGATGGCGGCCTCGGCCGTTCCTCCGTACCGTTCCGGTTGTGCCGCATCACACCCACGACGGAATCGACTGGTCCGCTCGGTTGAGCGGGATGAGGCGCTACGGCGCCCTGCAGGAGGAAGCGCTGTCTTCTGTTGCGCGGAGACTCGTCGCCCCTCTACCCGACTCACCGGTCGTGATGGACGTCGGCTGCGGCGCCGGCGCCATGAGCGTGCCGCTGGTCTCGGCGTTGCGCGAACACGGCGGCGGCGTCCTCGTGCTGGTCGACGCCACACCCGAACTGCTCGACGCGGCCTGCACCGCGGCGCGTGCCGAGGCGGACGGCGCCGTGTCGGTGAAGCCCGTGCTCGCGGACCTCGCGACCGAGGACCCGCTGTCCTTCTCCGGACCGGTCGAGCTCATCTGGGCCTCGCGGGTGATCCACCACCTCCCTGATCAGTTGCGTGGCGTGCGCCGCCTGGTGTCCGCCCTGGCTCCCGGCGGATGGCTGGCCCTGGCCGAAGGCGGGCTGGAAACTCGATTCCTGCCCTGGGACCTCGGCGTCGGCGAACCGGGCCTGCAGGACCGCGTGGCCGCGGCCCGCGCGGAGTGGTTCACGTTGATGCGCGAGAACATGGCCGGCTCCGTCCGGCTGCCGGTCGGCTGGAACGTCGCCCTGGCCGACGCGGGCCTCGGCGAGATCAGCGCCTTCAGCTTCGTCGTCGACCACCCGGCTCCCGCCAAGCACCTCGTCCGCGAATGGGCGGTCGACCGCCTGACCTGGCTCGCCGAGATCACCGGCCCCTACCTGCATGCGGCCGACCGCGCTGCCTTGCGCCGGCTGTTGAATCCCTCCGACTCCGAGTACGTCGGGGCTCGGGAGGACGTGTTCCTGCTCGAGACCGACACCGTCCACCTGGGACGGCGCAGGTGATCGCCTGCCACAGATGCGGGCGGTCGCGTGCCTCCGTTTCCGACCTGGAGTTCCTGGCCTGGTCGTCTGAGCGGGTCGGTGGGGCGACCCGGTGGTTGTGTCACGTGTGCGCGAAGACCCATGTGCGGGACATCGAGGGCAAGCTGCCGGACGAGTACTGGCGCTGACGCCGCCCAGTGGGTTGGCCGCTGGGGTGGGGTTGGTCAGGCGCGCCGGGCTTTGGGCTGGCACCCCTCATGTGGGTTGTGCGCTCGGGTTCGCGTTGCTCGGTGGGTTGGCGAGTTCGGGCGCGCCCTGGCTTGGGGTTGGTTGCGGCTGGTGGCCGATTGTCGTGGGGCGAGCTCGGATGCGTCTCTGGTCCGGGGTCGGGCGTGGCTTGTGGCCGGGTGGTCGTGGGGTTGGTGACATCGCGCCGCGCCGGGTTTCGGGCTGGCACGTCTCATGTGGGTTGTTGCGCTCGGGTTCGCGTTGCTCGGTGGGTTGGCGAGTTCGGGCGCGCCCTGGCTTGGGGTTGGTCGCGGCTGGTGGCCGATTGTCGTGGGGCGAGCTCGGATGCGTCTCCGGTTCGGCGTCGGGCGTGGCTGGTGGCCGGGGATCGTCGTGGGGTCGGGGACATCGCGCCGCGCCGGGGTTCAGGGGTGCGCAATTGTCGGCGCCGGGGCGGGTCGGGGTGCGTCGCCGGCTCAGTCCGGCCGGACTCGCGGACCGGCCTGGGGCGACGAGACGCGAAGCGGATACAGGTGGCGTAAGGCCTGCCTGACCAGCGCCGTTCCTCGTCGGCTGCTCAACCCCAGCTCTTCGTGAAGATCAGCTGGCGAGCACAGCCGCGCGTCCACCACGGCGTCGAGGATCTCCACGACGGCGCGCGGGTTGGTCTCGCGGCGAGCCAGGTCCAGGGCGGCCCGTGCCGGGTGGGCCAGCCGCAGGCCGTGGCACTCCACGACGCCCGGCGGCCGATTCGTGCGTTCGAGAAGAATTTGCGGATGTGCTCTTCGCGTGTTCTTTCCCGCGAGCACGTGAATGTGCCGGGGGAGAGGGATCGTGGCGCCTTGCCGGGACAGCGCGTCCGCCCCCGTGATCACCGATGAAGGGCCCGCGAAGAACAGAGCCGCGCGAAGCCGGTCCAGGCGGGTCGGCGGTGACGGCTTTTGCAGGATTACGCCTGGAAGCACCTGTTGCCACGGACCGGCGGGGGTGCAGTGGCGCAGGATCTCGCGCGGTGAGAGTCCGGATTTGCGCAGGTCAGCGGTGGTTGCGATGGGGGTCATGCGGTCTATCGTGGCGGACGGGGACGCCGTCGAACCGGGGTGAGCGTCAACCTGTGGACAACTTGGCCCGGGTTCACTCGGACGAGTTAGTCGTCGAATCCCGGCTGCCAGCGCGCGACGATTTCGCGTGCGGTCACATGGGCGTCCAATTGGCAGAGGATGCCCGTCGCGCCCAATGTCACGCGGTGAATCAGCAGGTACTGCGGTGGCAGGTTCAGGGAGCGGCCCGTTTGGGAATCGGGGCTGCGCAGGTCGCCCACTCGTTCCGCCTGCGACTGCAGCCAGCGGCGGGTGAAGTGGAACGACTCGGTGCGCAGCGGCTCCACGAACGGGGCGAGGTAGCCGAGCACGTCGTCGCCGTGCAGGACCATGCCCTCGCGGATGAAGTTCTCGGTGCGCAGGAGCTCGACCAGGTCCGCGGAGCGGCCGTCCAGCGCGAGCCTCGTCATCAGGCCCAGGGTCTTGGGCAGGCCGTCGGGGAGGCGGGCCACGGCGCCGAAGTCGATCACGCGCAGACGGCCGTCGTCGCCCAGCATGAAGTTGCCGGGGTGCGGGTCGGCGTGCAGCAGGCCCGAGCGCGAGGGGGCCGAGAAGTGGAACTCGGCCAGTCGCTGGCCGGCCAGGTCGCGGTCCTCGACGGAGCCCTCGCGGATGATCGTCGACAGGCCGACACCGGACGTCCACTCGGTGACCATGACCTTGGGCGACGAGGCGACGACGCGAGGGACGAGCACGTGCGGGTCGTCCTCGAAGGCCTTGGCGAAGGTGCGCTGGTTGGCGGCCTCGTCGCGGTAGTCGAGCTCCTCCAGGTACCGGTCGCGCAGCTCCTCCAGCAGCGGGCGCACGTCGGTGCCGGGCATGATCGCCTGCAGCAGCCGGGAGAAGCGCAGCAGCTGCTTGAGGTCGGCGCGCAGGGCCTCGTCGGCGCCGGGGTACTGGACCTTCACCGCCACGTCGCGGCCGTCGTGCCACACCGCGCGGTGCACCTGGCCGATGGACGCCGATGCGGCAGGGTCGTCGTCGAACGACTTGAAGCGCTTCGTCCAGGACGCACCCAGCTGTTCGGCGAGCACGCGGTGGGTGGTGCGGGCGGGCATCGGCGGGGCCGCGGTCTGCAGCTTGGTCAGCGCCTCGCGGTACGGGGCGGCCAGCTCGTCCGGGACGGCGGCCTCGAAGACGCTCAGGGCCTGGCCGAACTTCATCGCGCCGCCCTTGAGCTGGCCGAGCACCGCGAAGACCTGCTCCGCCGTCTTGGCCGTCACCTCCGCGTTGACCTCATCGGCCGCGCGTCCGGTCAGTCGCTTCCCCCAGCCGCCGACAACCCGGCCTGCCACCCCGAGCGGGAGGCTCGCCAGCTTGGCGGTGCGCTGCACGGCCTTGCGCGGAATCTCGGTCACTCGGCCATGTTATGTGCGGAGCACTGACAGTCAGGGTGCGGATACCAGCTTCGCCTCTCAGCAACGCCCGCCACCAGGTCGAGTTCGAGAGTGGCGTTCAGCACTGGTGGCGGGGGCAGGTCGCGCCCGCGGACGTAGATCAACGACTCCAGGGTCTGCACCACGGCGAACGCTGCCGTGCCCGACGCGAACAGCACGTCGGTGGAGGCCGGTTTGCCGGCGAGCTGCGCCGCGATGGCGGGCCACGCCGGGTCCTGGTCGGCGCGGTGCAGGTCGGCGCAGTTCAGGCAGCTCGTGCGGCCGGGCAGGACGAGCGGTCCGATGATGCCCACGCCCTCACGCACGCGCACGGCCAGATGAGGCGTGCGGGACGCCATCAGCGCGCTGACGAGTCCCGGATCCGGGACGAGCGTCGCGGCGAGCACCACGAGGTCGGCGTTGTGGGCGAGCCGGATGCCCGATTCGGCCAGCAGCGAAGTGATGTAGAGGGCGAGGTGCCCGGCGCCGTGGACGGCGACCGTCGCGCCCTTCGCGGGGGAGCCGGTGTCGAGCAGGCCGGCCTCTTCGAGCGCGGCGAGCACGTCACCCAGCTGGGTGGGGTCCTCGCCGCGGCTTTTCAGTCTTTCACCCAGTTCAGCGATGGTGTGGCGGCCGTCCAGGGTGAGGAGCTCGTCGACCAGCGCTTCAGGCAGTGAGTCGATCACCACGGCGTGTTTCGGGTCGATGCCGACCTGCACGGTGCCGGGGCCGCGGCGCACCACGGCGAGTCCTGGGCGTACGCGAGGTCTTGAGTCCACATCAGAAAGACTGGCAGGGGGCGAGGCCCCCTGCCAGCGGAAACGTCAAACCTTGGCCTTGCCGAGGATCCGCGTCATCTTCGTGCCGCAGACTGGGCAGGTGCCCTTCGCCATGCGCCGGCCGTTGGTCTCCTCGACCTTGCCGTCGAAGTCGCGCTTCTCCCGACACTTGACGCAGTAGCCGTTGTACTTCTCGGCCACAGCCCCTCCCTTGCAGTTGTGAGTGCGGACACACTCGGGGACCTTGTCGCGACGGTACCTGGGCGACGCGGCGAAACCGCGCATGTTCATCCTGCGCGTGTCCAGCCGCCGTTCGGTGGAACTTCACCCGCCGGGTGCGCGGCTGCCGCCGGTTGGGGGCCGAAAATTGTCGGTGGCGCCGTTTACGGTGACTGCATGGCCGAACCGCGGGTGGAGGTGCGGCGGAGCCCCCGGCGCCGCCGCATGGTCAGCGCGTACCGGGAGGGCGACACCGTCGTCGTCCTTCTGCCGGCACGGATGACCAAGGGGGAAGAGAAGCACTGGGTGGCGGAGATGTTGAGCCGCCTCCAGCGCAGCGAGACGCGCAGGAAGAGCCCTGCGCGAACGTCGGACGAGGCGTTGATGGCGCGGTGCACCGAGCTGTCGGCGCGCTACCTGGACTCGCTCGCCGACCCCGTCAGCGTGCGCTGGGTGCCGCCCATGCGCACGCGCTGGGCGTCGTGCACGCCGACCGAGGGCACCATCAGGGTGTCCGAGCGGCTGCGCGACGTACCGCCGTGGGTGCTCGACTACGTGCTGGTGCACGAGCTCGCGCACCTGCTGGTGCCCGGCCACGGCAAGGACTTCTGGGAGTGGGTGCACAACTACCCGAAGACCGAGCGGGCCATGGGCTACCTGGAAGGACTCTCGGCCGCCGCAGGCCTTGGGATGACGGAGGACTGAGGGTTCACTCAATGGAGGGGTGTGCTCGCGGAGTGCGCTCGCCGCATTTCGTTCCACGTGTCTTCTGGGGGCCGAGTCCCCAGATCCCACGCCGGGGGGCAAGCCCCCGGACCCCCGACGCGAAAGCGCCCGGCGAGGACAGTCCTCGCCGGGCGTTTCGCATGTTCAGGAGCCGATCAGCTCTCCTCGGTCTTGTCCCCGCCTTTGTCGCCGTCCTCGCGCATCGTGCGCTCCAGCTCGGCGATCGGGTCCTCGAGCGCCTTGCGGGTGCTGGCCAGGCGCTCGGCGAACTCCAGCGGGTCGTCCAGGTCCTCCGCGGTCGGGATGAGCTCGGCGTGCTCCCACACGCTGTCGCGCACCTCGACGCCGTGCTGGTCGCCGACGAGCTTCCACAGGGCAGAGGCGGCCCGCAGGCGACGCGGGCGCAGTTCGAGGCCGACGAGCGTGGCGAACGTCTGCTCAGCAGGACCACCGGAGGCGCGGCGGCGGCGCAGGGTCTCGCGCAGCGCCGCGGCGCCGGGCAGGCGCTCGGACACGGCGGCGTCGACCACCACGTCCACCCAGCCCTCGACCAGGGCCAGCATCGTCTCCAGGCGGGTCAGCGCCGCCTTCTGCTCCGGGGTGGTCTGCGGTTCGAGCAGGCCGGAGCTCATGGCCTCCTCGATGGAGGCGGGGTTGGACGGGTCGATCTGGCCCGCGAGCTGCTCCAGGGCGGACGTGTCGACCTTGATGCCCTTGGCGAACTCCTCGACAGTGTCGAGCAGACGCTGCCGCAGCCACGGCACGTGCGTGAAGAGGCGCTGGTGAGCGGCCTCGCGGGCGGCGAGGAACACCATGACCTCGGACGCCGGGCGCTCCAGGCCCTCGGTGAACTTCTCGATGTTCGCGGGCAGCAGCGCCGCCGTGCCCTCGGGGCCGAGCGGCAGTCCGACGTCGGTCGAGGTGAGGACCTCGGCGCCGAGCTGCGCCAGCGCGTTGCCGAGCTGCGAGCCGAACGCCATGCCGCCCATCTGGCCGAGCATCGACAGCAGCGGACCGGCCGCCTGCTTCGCCTCGGCGGGCATCGCCTCGACCCACGCGCCGGACATCCGCTGCGCGACCGGGTCGCACAGGCGCTGCCAGGTGGGGATGGTCTTCTCGATCCAGTCACGCGCGGTCCAGGCCTGCGTCGTGCGCGTGCCGGCGGGCAGCGAGGTGACCGGGTCGAGCCACATCTCGGCCAGGTGCACGGCGTCGGTGACCGCGCCGGACTGGTCGGCGGCGAACCCGACGGTGGTCGTCGTCGAGGACAGCTGCTGGAACGCGATCTGCTTGGCGAGGTCGTAGTTCACCGGCCCGCTCGACGATCCTGCGCTGCTCAGCATCGCGCCCAGCTGGCTCAGCATGTTGCCCAGCTGGCTGAAGTCGAACGGGTTGTCTCCCGGCTTCCCGCTCTTGTCGTCGGGGTCGTGCGGGCTGAACCCGAACGGCACGTCACTCATGCCTCTACCGTACGCGGATCCACATGGTCGTACGCTGTTCAGCCGTGAGTGAAACCGTCACGACCGCACCCGCTCCCGCGCCCCCGCCGAGGGAGCGCGGACTGACCCGCCGGACGTGGACGCTGATCGTCAGCTTCCTAGTGGTGGCGGCACTCGGACTGCTCGGCGGTTTCGCCAGAGTCCCGTACGTCGCGCTGGGCCCCGGCCCGACCTACGACGTGCTCGGCAAGGTCAAGGACGCCGACGTGATCTCGGTGGAAGGCCAGAACACCTTCCCCACCAACGGGACACTGCGCATGACGACGGTCTCGCTCACCGACGACATGTCCCTCTTCGGCGCACTCGGCCTGTGGCTCTCCGGCCGCTACGCGCTCGCGCCGCGCGAGGAGTTCTTCAAGCCCGGCGAGTCGGAGGAGGAGGTGCAGCGCAACAACGAGCTCGCGTTCAGCGAGTCCCAGACCTCCGCGGAGGTCGCCGCACTGGACTACCTCGGCTATCCGGGCAAGGTGATCGCGAACCAGGTCACCAAGGGCAGCCCGGCGGAGAACGTGATCCCGCTCGGCGCCCGCATCATCTCGGTCAACGGCAAGCAGGTGCAGAGCTCCGCGGACGTCAGCGCCGCCCTGGAGAACACCAAGCCCGGCGACCGCATCGAGGTGGCCTTCGAGAAGGACGGCACCTCGAAGTCGACCCAGCTCACCCTCGGCACCCGCGACGACGGCCGCCCGGCGGGCTTCATCGGCATCTCGCCGGTCGACCGCGCCGACGTGCCGTTCAAGATCAAGATCAGCCTGTCGGACGTCGGCGGTCCGTCCGCGGGCCTGATCTTCGCGCTGGCGATCGTCGACAAGCTGACGCCCGGTGAGCTCAACGGCGGCAGGGCCATCGCGGGCACCGGCGAGATCACCGGCGACGGCACGGTCAAGCCGATCGGCGGCATCGCGTTCAAGATGGTCGCGGCGAAGGAAGCGGGCGCTACGGCGTTCCTCGTGCCCTCGGCCAACTGCACGGACGCGAAGCAGCAGGCCCCCGAGGGTCTGACGCTGATCAAGGTCGAGAACCTCAAGGACGCGGTGTCGTCGCTGGAGGCGCTGAACAAGGGCGAGCCCACCCCGGGCTGCTGACGGCCGGTCAGCTCGAGCCTCGATGACGGGCGGATCGTCGATCCCCGGGAACCGTCTCGCGGCCCGCCTTCACGAGCTCTGCAGGGGAGATGGGGACGTGCATGGTCCCGACCAGGTCGACCGTCACAGCGGATGGTCGTCCGCTTCTCGCGAACAGCGCACAACGAGTTGACAACCCCGGCGCGAGCAGGCGCCGGGGTTGTGCCAGCCTGGGGGTGTGACGACTAGGGCCGCAGCGTGGCGAGCAGGGCGTCGGTGAGGTTGGGCGCCAGCTCGGGGTGCTCGACGACCTCCTCTGGCACCTCGACCGTTCCGCGCAGCCGCAGCACACAGGAGACCGAACCGTCGCGCAGCACGGCCGCCACCAGGCGGGCCTCGCGGCGGGCCGGGTGCTCTGCGGCGAACCTGCGGGCCGCTTCGTCGTCCAGTTCGCCGTGGTGGAGCTCGGTCTCCGCCTCCGGTGGCAGGACCACGATCTCCTGGGCCAGCGCGCAGCCGGTGACGGCCGGCGGCCACTCGATGCCCGCGAGCGCGTCGGCCAGGTCGCCTTCCAGGGCGTCCTGCGCGATCGGCGTCAGCGGGGACGACTCCGGATCGAGCTGGTCACGCAGCTCCGGCTGCTGGGCGATCAGGTCTGAGGTGGCCACGAGGGCGAAGAGTTGCGGGGGCTGCTCCCAGCCGCCCGCACCTACGAACTCCTCAACCTCGCGGGCGACCGTCGGGAGGATGACCGCTGGCGTTTCACTCGCTGACACGCGTGTCATCGTAAGACTGCGGGCTTCGCGGGAACCCAGGGCGTCGTCCGTAGAGTTGGACTAAACGTACGTATTGAAATTCCGCGATCCAGGAGCGTGCCTCGTGGCCACACGGCCTCCAGTCGGACTGCCGAAACTGTCCCGACGCAGCCGAATCCTGCTCATCGTCGGTGTCGTGCTCATGTTCGGTCTCATCACGGGATCGCGGCTGCTCGACACCTACGTGAACTGGCTGTGGTTCGGCGAGGTGAATTTCCGCAACGTCTACAGCACAGTTCTGCTCACCCGGCTGGGTCTGTTCGTGGCCGCAGGGGTCGTGGTCGGCGGCATCGTCGCCCTGAACCTCTGGCTCGCGTACCGGTCGCGACCGGTGTTCGTGCCGGTCTCGGGGCCCGATGACCCGGTGGCCCGCTACCGCACCGTCGTGATGCGGCGGATGGGGTTGTTCGCGATCGGCATCCCCGTGTTCATCGGGTTGATCGCGGGCGCGTCGGCGCAGGCGGACTGGCAGCAGATCCAGCTGTTCCTGAACGCCCAGCCGTTCGGCGTGACGGATCCGCAGTTCGGGCACGACATCGGCTTCTACGCGTTCCAGCTGCCGTTCTACCAGTGGGTGCTGTCGTGGCTGTTCATCACGACCGCGGTGTCGTTCATCGGCGCGGTGATCGCGCACTACCTGTTCGGCGGCATCCGGCTCGCCGGTCGCGGCGGTCAGCTGTCCGGGCCCGCCCGGCTGCACCTGGCGCTGGTCGCCGGCACGTTCGTGCTGCTGAAGGCCGTCGCGTACTTCTTCGACCGGTACGAGCTGCTGCTGCACGACACCGAGAAGTTCGTCGGCGCGAGCTACACCGACCTCAACGCGGTGATGCCGGCCAAGCTGATCCTGCTGTGCATCGCGGTGTTCTGCGCGATCGCGTTCTTCGCGGGTGCGTTCATGCGCAACGTGCAGCTGCCGGCCATCGCGACGGTCCTGCTGGTGCTCTCGAGCGTGCTCGTCGGCGCGGCGTGGCCCGCGGTGCTGGAGCAGTTCTCGGTCAAGCCGAACGCCATCGCGAAGGAAGCCGAGTCGATCACGCGCAACATCGCGGCGACCCGGCAGGCGTTCGGACTGACCGACGACAAGGTCGAGACGAAGCCCTACGACGGCAAGCAGACCATCAGCAACGACCAGATCAAGACCAACGACGCGGGCACGCTCGGCAACATCCGCCTGCTCGACCCCGCGGTGCTCGCGCGGACGTTCACGCAGTTCCAGCAGCTGCGGCCGTTCTACGGCTTCCCGAACAAGCTCGACGTCGACCGGTACACAGTGGACGGCAAGCTGCGCGACTACATCGTCGCGGTGCGTGAGCTGAAGCTCGACAGCCTGCCGCAGGGCCAGCGCGACTGGATCAACCAGCACCTCATCTACACGCACGGTAACGGCTTCGTCTACGCCGAGGCCAACAAGGTCAACGCCGTGGCCGACCAGACCAACGGCGGCTACCCCGAGTTCAAGACCGGTGAGGTCGCGCCGGACGGCGCGGTCCGCAACGCCGAGAACGGCATCAAGGTCGACCAGCCGCGGACCTACTACGGTGAGCTGTTCGGCGCCAACGACTACTCGATCGTCGGCGGCCGGCCGCAGGGTTCGGCGGCGGAGTACGACACCGACGCCAAGGCCTACACCTACACCGGCTCCGGCGGCGTCCCGATCGGCGGCCTGTTCAACAAGCTCGCGTTCGCGGCCTACTACGGCGAACGGAACATCCTCTTCAACCAGTCGATCGCGGACGAGTCGAAGATCCTGTTCAAGCGCACGCCGCGCGACCGCGTGCAGGCCGTCGCGCCGTGGCTGACGGTGGACAGCGACCCGTACCCCGCCGTGGTCAACGGTCGCATCACGTGGATCGTCGACGGCTACACCACGCTCGACAGCTACCCGTACGCGCAGCGCACGCCGCTGGGTGACGCGACGAACGACTCGCTGACCGCGGACGGCGTGGTGGTCTCGCAGGTCAACAAGCCGGTCAACTACATCCGCAACTCGGTCAAGGCCACTGTGGACGCCTACGACGGCACGGTGAACCTGTACGCGATCGACGAGAAGGACCCCGTCCTCAAGGCGTGGATGGGCGTCTTCCCCGGCACGGTCAAGCCGAGCAGCGACATCAAGCCCGAGCTGCGCCAGCACTTCCGCTACCCGGAGGACCTGTTCAAGGTGCAGCGGCAGATGCTGTCGAAGTACCACGTCTCGTCGCCGTCGGACTTCTACTCCGGTGTCGGCTACTGGGAGCCGCCGCAGGACCCGACGATCGACAACGTGACGACGGCGGACGCGCAGCGCGACGCGGCGAGCAAGCGCAGGGACCGCCAGCCACCGTTCTACGTGCTGGCCGGTGACCCGAACGACCCGAAGAAGGTCAGCTTCCAGCTGCAGAGCCCGCTGGTCCGGGAAAACCGCGAGTTCATGGCGGCCTACGTCTCGGTCGCGTCCGATCCGGACAACTACGGCAAGATCAGCGTGCTGCAACTGACACAGGACGCCAAGGGGCCGCAGCAGATCCAGACGCAGTTCCTCACCTCCGACAACGTCAGTCGCGAGCTCAACCTGCTGGCACAGCAGAAGACGACGGTCGTCTACGGCAACCTGCTCACCCTCCCGGTTGGTGGCGCGCTGCTCTACGTCGAACCCGTCTACATCGAACGTGCCTCGCAGAACACGTCGTACCCGCAGCTGTCCAAGGTGCTCGTCTGGTACGGCGACCGGGTCGGCTACGCGTCCACGCTGAACGAGGCGCTGGACCAGGTGCTGAGCGGTGCCGGTGCGGTCGTGCCGCCACCGAGCGACAACAACGGCAACGGCCAGACCTCGACGCCGCCGACGACGCCGCCTGCCAACGGGGTGCTCAGCCCCGACCTGCAGAAGGCGATCAACGACATCGACGCTGCGCTGGCCGACATCAAGAAGGCTCAGCAGAGCGGCAACTTCACCGAGCTCGGCCAGGCGTACGCGCGCCTGGACGACGCGACGAAGCGGTTCAAGCAGTACAACACCGGGGCTCCCGCGGCGCCGCCGGCCGGCCAGTCGTCGGTGGCTCCGTCGCCCACACCCTCGGGCTGACCACCCGATTTGCACAAAGCGCTCCACCCCGCGTAAGGTTCTATTCATACCGACGCGGGGTGGAGCAGCTCGGTAGCTCGCTGGGCTCATAACCCAGAGGTCGCAGGTTCAAATCCTGTCCCCGCTACAAAGCCGGGAGAGCCCTGTTCGCGGAGAACGCGAACAGGGCTTTTTCGCATTTGTTTGGGGGCGGAGCCTCCAAGCCCCGCCCTGGGGGCAAGCCCCCAGGCCCCCGTAGGTTGAACAGGCCGCGCTGTGTCGGCGGTGAACCTGCCGATGACCTGCGGAAATCGCGGTTCGCGGGGGGTGGTGAAAACGGGTTTCCAGAGGGTGTATAGTTCTACTTACAACAGCAAGACAAGCTAGAAGCGGCGCGGGGTGGAGCAGCTCGGTAGCTCGCTGGGCTCATAACCCAGAGGTCGCAGGTTCAAATCCTGTCCCCGCTACTAGACAGAAGGCCGGAGCCATCAGGCTCCGGCCTTCTGCTTATTCCCGATCAACGCGAAGAGCGCGGCCGGTGTGTTTCAGGTCATGTTCTCCGCCCAGTACTGGGCGCACAACATGCTGGAGCAGATCCGCCCCTCGCCGTTGACCGTGCGGTGCTTGCGGATCTGCTTGCCGCACACCATGCACTCGTCCTTGCCCGCCTGCTCCGGGATGCCTCCGGTCATCCACGCCACCGTGTGCGCTGCCACCTTCTTGTGGTCCAGCCACTTGATGTTCATCGTCCCCGACCTCCGTGGTTCTCGCGAGCCTGCCTGGCAATGATCATTTTCCCGGTTGTGCAGGCGCGGGAAAGGGGTGCGCGCGGACATCACCAGGTTGTGCGACGGAGGCTCACGTCCGTCCATTCGGGTGGCTCCGGCCGGTGAGAGTCGTACCGCCGATCGAGTGAGATCGGGTGACTTTCGTTTCTGCGAAGGGTTTTTCCATCCGGGATGGACACGGACGGTCAAGCGGCCAAACGCGTGAGGCGCGGAAACTGCCGCTTACTCAGCGAGACTTTTCGTTGCTCCGCATGGCCCAACAGGCTAGCCCGGTGATCAGCCACTGTGGACAGAACGGCTGACCATTGTGGACAGCTTCCCCCAGACGTGGGAACGTTGTCGTTGTGTCAGACCTGAATGCGACCGCAGCCGCCCTGCTCGGGCTGCTGCACGACGGACCCAAGACCGGTGGCCAGTTGGTGGCGGAGGCAGGAGATCGCTTCGGCGCGTTCTTCAGCGTGACCCGCAGCCAGGTGTACCGCGAGCTGCCCGCGCTGGCCGATCAGGGCCTGCTGCGACTCGGCAAGCAAGGACCGCGGTCCAGCCAGCAGTACGTGCTCACCGCGGCGGGCAAGAAGGCCTTCAAGAACTGGCTGCTGTCCGAGCCCGGCCCGGACCACCTCCGCAGCCCGCTCATCCTGCGCCTGGTGCACGCCGGCTCGCTGACCGCCAAGCAGCGAGAGGCCCTGATCACGACCGCGCGCACGACGTACGGTCAGGAGCAGGAGAGCGCGAAGAGCGCGGCCAAGACCGCTGAGGACCCCTACGCGAAGGCGGTGGCCGAGTTCGGCCTGGCTCACGCGAAGGCCGTTCTCAAGCTGCTCGACGCGATTCCGACCGCGTAGAAGAGAGCGCCAGCAGCACCGGTCGCGAACTGTGACCGGTGCTGGCGTAATCTTTTGTCGTGAACCCGGACGTCGAAGCAGACATCAAGGACCTCTCCGCCACCCTTTCCAGCATCGAGGCGGTGATGGACCTCGATGCCCTGCGCGCCGCGGTCGCGGACTTGGAGGAGCAGGCAGCGCGCCCTGACCTCTGGAACGACCAGGAGAAGGCGCAGCAGGTCACCAGCCAGCTCTCCCACAAGCAGGGTGAGCTGCGTCGCATCACCGGCCTGCGGGAACGCCTCGACGACCTTCCGCTGCTCTACGAGCTCGCGGAGGAGGCCGAGGACGCCGACGCCCAGGCCGACGCCGACAACGAGCGGGCGAAGCTGCGCGAGGAGATCGCGAGCCTCGAGGTCCGCACGCTGCTGTCCGGCGAGTACGACGAGCGCAACGCGCTGGTCACCATTCGTGCCGAGGCCGGTGGCGTCGACGCCGCGGACTTCGCCGAGATGCTGCTGCGCATGTACTCGCGCTGGGCCGAGCGCCACAACTACGGCATCGAGGTGTTCGACACCTCGTACGCGGAAGAGGCCGGCATCAAGTCCGCCACGTTCCGCGTCACGGCGCCGTACGCCTACGGCACGTTGAGCGTCGAGCAGGGCACGCACCGCCTCGTGCGCATTTCGCCGTTCGACAACCAGGGCCGTCGCCAGACGTCGTTCGCCGGTGTCGAGGTCGTGCCCGTCGTCGAGCAGACCGACCACGTCGAGATCGACGAGAAGGACCTGCGCGTCGACGTCTACCGCTCGTCCGGCCCCGGTGGTCAGGGCGTCAACACGACCGACTCGGCGGTGCGCCTCACGCACATCCCGACCGGCATCGTGGTGTCCTGCCAGAACGAGCGCTCGCAGCTGCAGAACAAGGCGACCGCCATGAACGTCCTGCAGGCGAAGCTGCTCGAGCGGCGCAGGCAGGAGGAGCAGGCGAAGATGGACGCGCTGAAGGACTCCGGCTCCAGCTGGGGCAACCAGATGCGCTCCTACGTGCTGCACCCGTACCAGATGGTCAAGGACCTCCGGAACAACCACGAGGTCGGCAACCCGTCGGCGGTGCTCGACGGGGAGATCGACGACTTCCTCGAGGCCGGCATCCGGTGGCGCAAGCAGTCCCAGCAGGGGTAGCGGAACTGATCTGAGGTGAAGAGCACGTTCGGCCGCCAGATGGTCCGAACGTGCTCTTTTCGTCAACCGGTTGTGCCGCTCTGACCACGCCATGTGGAGGTTTCTGTCCGCCCTTCCGGGGCCGGAAGTTAACCGGAACGGGGGCTTTACCCCGGCCATGGGTAGACTCGCGCCTCGTGATTCGCCTCGAACACGTTTCCAAGGTCTACAAGACCTCCACGCGTCCCGCGCTCGACGACGTGTCCGTCGAGGTGGACAAGGGTGAGTTCGTGTTCCTGATCGGGCCTTCCGGGTCCGGTAAGTCGACGTTCTTGCGCCTGTTGCTGCGCGAAGAGGTGCCGACCAGGGGACGCGTCTACGTGTCCAACTTCGACGTCGCCAAGATGTCGCGGCGCAGGGTCCCCCGCCTGCGTCAGTCGATCGGCTGCGTGTTCCAGGACTTCCGCCTGCTGCCGACGAAGACGGTCGCCGAGAACGTGGCCTTCGCGCTGGAGGTCATCGGCAAGCCTCGCAACACCATCGTCAAGGTGGTGCCCGAGGTGCTGCAGCTGGTGGGTCTCGACGGCAAGGAGGACCGGTTCCCGACCGAGCTGTCGGGTGGTGAGCAGCAGCGCGTCGCGATCGCCCGTGCGTTCGTGAACCGGCCGCTGGTTCTCATCGCCGACGAGCCGACCGGAAACCTGGACCCCGACACGAGCCAGGACATCATGTTGCTGCTGGAGCGGATCAACCGCACCGGCACGACGGTCATCATGGCCACTCACGACCACGGCATCGTCGACTCGATGCGCCGCCGTGTGGTGGAGCTGGCGTTCGGCAAGGTCGTCCGTGATGACGCGCGCGGTGTTTACGGCGTCGGCCGTTAAACACTCCTAACCCCCGACCCCCAAGGAACCCCGCCCCCGATGCGTACCAGCTTCGTGTTCAGCGAGGTCGTCACCGGACTTCGCCGGAACGTCACGATGACGATCGCGATGATCCTCACGACCGCCATCTCGCTCGGGCTGCTCGGCGGTGGCCTGCTCGTCGTCCGCATGGTCGACAAGATGCAGGCCAACTACGCGGGCAAGCTCGAGGTCTCAGTGCTGCTGACCAACGACGTCAGCGCCAACGACAAGGACTGCACCCAGCAGCCCTGCGCGGGCCTGCGTTCCCAGCTCGAGCAGACCTCCGGCGTCGAGACCGTGGTGTTCCAGAACCGCGACGAGGGCTTCGAGCGCTTCAAGCGGATCTTCGAGGCGCAGCCGGAGCTGCTCAAGCTCGCGCGTCCGGAGGCGATCCCCGCGACCTTCCGCGTCAAGCTGGAGGACCCGGAGCGCACCGACGTCATCAAGCAGGCCTTCGAGGGCAAGCCGGGCGTGAAGGGCGTCGACGACCAGGGCAAGTTCCTCGAGCGGTTCTTCGAGGGCCTGAACGGCCTGCGCGACGTCGCCCTGATCCTCGCGCTCATCCAGGCGTTCGCCGCGTTGCTGCTGATCTCGAACACCATCCAGGTGTCGGCGTTCACCCGCCGCGTCGAGGTCGGCATCATGCGCCTGGTCGGTGCGACCCGGTGGTACACGCAGCTGCCGTTCCTCATCGAGGCGGTCGTCGCGGGCATCATCGGCGCGGTCTCCGCGGTCGCCGGCCTGGTGCTGTTCAAGGCGTTCTTCCTCGACCGGATCACCAGAAACCTCACGGAGTCGGGCATCATTCCGCCGATCGGGTACCTGGACATCCTGATCGTGTCGCCGTGGCTGTTCCTCGTGGCGATCGTCATCTCGGCCACGACGGGCTACGTCACGCTGCGTCTCTACGTGCGGCTTTAACGACTTTGCCGACCACGTAAAGTTGTCGTCATGGTCAAGGAACGCGGGCAGAAGGCCATCGCGTCGAACCGCAAGGCTCGGCACGACTGGACCATTCTGGACACCTATGAGGCGGGCATTCAGCTCGTCGGCACCGAGGTGAAGAGCCTGCGCATGGGACGGGCGTCCCTCGTGGACGCCTTCGCCCAGGTCGACGACGGCGAGATCTGGTTGCACGCGCTGCACATCCCGGAGTACGTCGCGGGGACGTGGACGAACCACGACGTCCGGCGCAAGCGCAAGCTCCTGCTGCACAAGGCGGAGATCGAGCGCCTGATCGGCAAGACCAAGGAGTCCGGTCTGTCGCTCATCCCGCTGCAGATGTACTTCAAGGACGGCTACGTCAAGGTCGAGATCGCCCTCGCGAAGGGCAAGAAGGCCTACGACAAGCGCCAGGACATCGCGAAGCGCGACGCCAACCGCGAGATCGCCAAGGCGCACGGACGGGCGCTGAAGGGCCGTTACTGATGGCACTGGTGGACGTCCACGTCCACTTCATGCCGCAGAACGTCCTGGACAAGGTCTGGAGCTACTTCGACCGCGTCCGCGAGTCCGGGGTCGACTGGTACATCCACTACCGCACGGACGAGAACGCCCGGCTCACCGCACTGCGGGAGCTGGGCGTCGTCGCGTTCGCACCGCTCGTCTACCCGCACAAGCCCGGCATGGCCGAGTGGCTGAACGAGTGGGCGGCCGACTTCGCCGCACGCGTCCCCGAAGCCGTCCAGACCGGCACCTTCTACGCCGAACCCGGCGCGGACGCGTACGTGCGCAAGGCGCTGGAGGCCGGTGCGCGCTGCTTCAAGTCCCACGTCCAGGTGGGCGGCTACGACCCGCGTGACGAGCTGCTGGACGGCGTCTGGGGCCAGCTGGCCGAGGCAGGCGTGCCGGTCGTCGTGCACGGCGGTGACGGGCCGATCCCCGGTGAGTTCACCGGGCTCGGGATCCTCGACGAGGTGTTGCGGCGGCACCCGCGGCTGACCGCGGTGATCGCTCACGCCGGCATGCCGGACTACCGGGGTGCGCTGGACCTCGTCGAGCGCTACCCGAACGTGCACATCGACACCTGCATGGTCGGGGTCCCGTTCACCACGCGGATGGTGGCGATGCCGGACGACTGGAACCTGCGGATCGCGGGGATCGCGGACCGGGTCGTGCTGGGCAGCGACTTCCCGAACATCCCGTACCCGTACGAGGTGCAGCTCGACGCCGTCCGGTCGTGGGGCCTCGACGCCGCCGCCGAGCAGGCGATCCTGCACGACAACGGCGCCCGCCTGCTTCAGCTGTCCAGGTAGGCGAGCACCGCGCGCACCCGGCGGTGCTCGGAGTTCGACGGTTCCAGGCCGAGCTTCGCGAAGATGTTGCCGACGTGCTTCTCCACCGCGCCGTCCGACACCACGAGCGTCGCGGCGATGGCCGTGTTGGACAGTCCCTGGGCCATCAGCCCGAGCACCTCGCGTTCGCGGGGCGTCAACGAGTCGACGGGGCTCTTCTTGCTGCGCACCATGAGCTGGGTGATCACCTCGTGGTCGATGCTCGTGCCGCCGTCAGCGACCCTGCGCACCGCGTCGACGAACTCCTTCACGTCGGCTACCCGCTCCTTGAGCAGGTAGCCGACCCCGCTCGCACCGCCCGCGAGGAGCTCCACGGCGTAGCGCTCCTCGACGTACTGCGACAGCACCAGCACCGGCAGCCCGGGAGAGCGGCGGCGGGCTTCGATGGCGGCCCGCAGGCCCTCGTCGGTGAACGTCGGCGGCATCCGCACGTCCACCACGCACAGGTCGGGCTTGTGCTCGATGACGGCGTCCAGCAACGCGTCGCCGTTCTCCACGGCCGCAACGGTTTCGATGCCCTCGTCGGCGAGCAACCGCTGCACGCCCTCCCTCAGCAGCACCGAGTCCTCGGCGATCACCACACGCACGGCAACTCCGCTCGAATCACAGTCGGCCCGCCGGACGGGCTGACGACGACAACCACACCGTCGATCGTGGCAGCCCGGTCGGCCAGGCCGGCGAGCCCGCCACCGGGCTTCAGCTCGGCGCCGCCCTGACCGTTGTCGGTGACCTCGACCAGCACACCCGTCTCCACCCGTTCGACCAGCACGGTGGCCCTGGTGGCGTTGGAGTGCTTGGTGATGTTCGTGAGCGCCTCGCCGACGGTGAAGTACGCGGCGCTCTCCACCGCTGTCGGCGGCCGCGGATCCACGTCGACGCTCAGCTCGACCTCGATCGGGACACGGGCAGCCAGCGCCGACAACGCCGCGTCGAGACCGCGGTCGCCCAGCACCGACGGGTAGATGCCCCGCGCCAGGTCCCGCAGCTCCTTGATGGCGAGCTTCGCGTCCGCGTGCGCCTCGGCGATGAGCGCGGCAGCCCCCTCCGGATCGGAGTCCATCTTGGACTTCGCGCGGCCCAGCCCCATCGCCACCGCCACGAGCCGCTGCTGCGCGCCGTCGTGCAGGTCGCGTTCGATGCGCCGGCGCTCCGCCTCCGCCGCCTCGACACCGCGGGCCCTGCTCGACTGCAGCCGCTCCGCCTCGATCGCCAGCTGGTCGGCGCGCGTCGGCCCCAGCATCGCGCGGGCCATCCTGCCGTGCACCGCGCCCAGCGAGCGCGTGCCCCACAGCGCGAACGGGATCAGCGCCAGCCCGATCGCCGCGACCGGCAGCGCGGAGTAGAACGAGTCGATCGTCCAGACCTCGCCCACGACCACGGCGAACGGCGCGTAGCCGATCCAGAACGGCACGGCGATCAACGCCGCGACGACCGACCACATCGCGATGACCGAGGCGAACTCCAGCGCCCCCACCGGCACGAGCAGCGCCAGGTAGCCGAAATCACGCCAGGTGGCCGGGTCGGTGAACTGGTGCTTCCACTTCTGCAACAGCGGCCCGTCGACCCGCTTGCGGTACGGCTTGGGAATGTCCGTGCGCAACGCGACCCGCACCCACGCCCGCTCCGTCGACGCACCCGCGCGCACGACGTTCATCGCCGCCCAGAGGATCGGGAGCCCGACGCCGAGAACGAACGTCGCGAACCCCACCACGGTCAGCACCAGAGCGAGGGTGAACCAGAAGATGCCGGTCACCAGGTTGGTCAGCAGGTAGAACCCGGCTGCGAGCGCGTTCGGTTTCCTCATGCCGTCCATCGTGTCGTTCCCGCTGGTCAGGGACCATCTGGCTAGCTATCCGGTCCAGGGTGGGGACAGCCCTACCTGCCTCGGGAAGAACTCGGTGGCCGCCATCGTTATGCTAGGCGTACCACTACAAGGGGGTGAACGGTTTCGACTGTGGACGTTGATTCAGGGGAAGCGTGCCGGTGCAGGCGAGAGACCACCGCAAGCGTCATCGCAAACCAATAAGCGCCGAGTCTAACGACAAGCGCGCGTTCGCTCTCGCCGCCTGAGGCGAGTAGCAACGCTGTCGGCCTAGGAGCGCCTTCGGCCTAGTGTCCGGCATCAGCTAGAGGGCTTACCGGCAGTCCCGGTCGCGGGGACTGTTCGGGACATTCACAGCGACTGGGCCCGTCACACCAGCTTGTTCGCGTGACTGGTGGGGTCAAGCAGAGGCCTAGCGAACTGCGCACGGAGAAGCCCTGATGAGCCGCCATAGGACCCGGGTTCGATTCCCGGCACCTCCACTCGGCCGAAGGCTGCTCAGCGGCCTTTGGCCGCTTTCGCCAGCTCGTTCCGGGTGTTTTCTGGGGGCCCAGCCCCCAGACCCCGGCCGGGGGCTCCGCCCCCGGACCCCCGCCCGCCTTGCCGCTTCGCGGCCTTGGCGGGCTTTCCTTTTTTGTGGCTCATCGTGGTTGGGGGACGTTGTGCGTGCTGTTCGGGTGGATCGGGCTGGTGGGCCTGAGGTTTTGCGAGTTGTTGATGTGGCGGAGCCGGTGGTTGGGGCTGGCGAGGTCTTGATCCGGGTGGTTGCTACCAGCATCAACCCTGTTGATGACAAGACTCGGCAGGGGATTTTCGGGATCGACGCGTCGGTCACGCTTGGGTGGGACCTTGCTGGGGTGGTCATCGGCGGTGAGCTGCCGGTGGGAGAGCGCGTGATCGCCATGTCGCATCAGCTTGGGACCGGGCGCGGGACTTGGGCGGATGTTGTGGTGTTGCCTGTTGGGGCGGTGGTGCGGGCGCCTGAGTCGGTGAGTTTGGTGGAGGCGGCGACGTTGCCGTTGGCCGGGCTCACGGCGCTGCAGACGCTTGACTGGCTGGAGGTCGGGGCTGGGGAGCGGCTCCTGGTTGCTGGGGCGGCTGGGGCTGTGGGTGGGATTGCGGTGCAGGTTGCGGCTGCTCGTGGGGTGCGGGTGGACGCGCTGGTGTCGCGTGAGGGACAGCAGGTGCCGGGGGCGGAGCTTGTGACCACCGATCCTCGTGCGCTCACGGGGTACGACGCTGTGTTTGACACTTATGGGGCGTTTGTTCTGGGGGCTGTGGTTGAGGGTGGGCGGTACGCCTCGATCGCTTCGCAGGCCGGGGTGGTGCCGGAGGTGGATGGGGTGCGGACCGCGAACATTCAGGTTCGGGAAGACGGGGCCGGGCTGGGGGAACTGGTCAGGCTCGTGGACGACGGGGTGGTCGGGCTCAGGGTCGACTCGACGTTTGCGATCAGGGACGTTCGGGCCGCTCATGAGCGGTTTGGGCAGCGTGGGTTGAGCGGCAAGGTCGCGATGGTGTTCTGACGGGCGTCAGGCACGGCGGGTGGCCGGTAGGACGGCGGACAGCGCGGACAGGAAGTCGGCGGCGTCGAACATCGCGCCTGCTGAGGCAACGCCGTTGACCTTGAAGCGGTTGGTCAGCAGGCGCTCCACCGCCTCTACGGCCAGAGGTGCGCTCACCGCGTAGATGTCGCGGCCGGTGATGGTCAGCTGGCGTTCTTCGGTGCCGCGGCGTACTCGCACGTCCACCTCGAAGGTTTCCGGGTCCTGGCGGGCTGAGGCTTGGCTCAGGCCCTGGGCTGCGGTGGTGGACATGTACGAGGTCACCGACGGGATCGGCAGGTGGCTGGGGATCGTGACGATGTCCGCCATCGAGAACTCGCCGATGACCTGGCGCGGGCCGCCGGGGAAGTCCCAGTCGAGGGTCGGCTGGGTGTCGTCGTGGTACTGCAGCGCGCCGTCGCGGAAGCGGACGCGCTGGCCGGCCCTGCGCTCGCGGGAGACGGCGCCGGCGGTGAGCGTGCCAGGGGTGGGCTGCCAGCCGCTCAGGCCGTAGGCGATGTGCGCGGAGTCGGCCGTGGTCCAGTCGGTCATCGCGGCGGTGACCAGCAGGTCCGCCAGGCCGCCGAAGAACGCCATCGCGGGCACAACCGGGACGGAGGCGCCGCGGGCGAACGTGTCGGCGTTCGCCTCGATCTCGGCCGCCACGTCGACGTACGGGATGCCCGCGCGTTCGGCCGCGGCGACCAGCGGAAGAGCGGTGATCGCGAACGGGCCAGCTGTGTTGATCACCGCGGAGGCGCCCGTCAGCGCGCGGTCCAGGGCGTCCGGGTCGTCCGCGGTGGCCTGTGCTCGTCCGAACGGCAGCGGTTCGAAGCCGCGCTTCTCCAGTTCTGCCATGACGAAGCGGCCAGTGGTTCCCGAAGCGCCGTAGACCGCGATCTTGTGTCCCATGTGGACCATCAAAGCCGGGGAGGGCAGAGCCCACTAGTGTCTGGAACGACACGATGCGTACAGTTTCGGACATGCTGGCATTTGCCGTGACCGACGGGATGCTCCACTTCGAGCTGACCGCGACCTACGAGATCTTCACCGCGCCCCAGCTCGACTACCCAGTGGTGATCTGCGGCAACGGGCCCGTACGCGTCGGCAGGTTCACGCTGGAACCCGATCTGCCGCTCGACCAGCTCGACCAGGCGGACACCGTGATCGTGCCCGCCATCGCGGACGTGGACGAGCCGATCGACGAGGCCCTGGTCGAGGCCGTGCGCAAGGCTCACGACAAGGGTGCGCGGATCGTGTCGTTGTGCACGGGCGCGTTCGTGCTGGCGGAGGCCGGGTTGCTCGACGGGCTCAGGGCGACCACGCACTGGGCGCACACCGACGTGCTGGCTCAGCGCTACCCGAAGGTCGAAGTCGACCCGGACGTGCTCTACGTCGACAACGGCCAGGTGCTGACGAGCGCGGGCAAGGCGGCGGCGATCGACCTGAGCCTGCACCTGATCCGCGCCGACCACGGCACCGCGACGGCCAACACGGCGGCACGCAGGCTCGTCGTGCCACCGCATCGGGACGGCGGGCAGGCGCAGTTCGTGCTCGCGCCCGTGCCGTCCGAGGAAGGCCATCCGCTGACCGAGCTGTTCGGCTGGGCCGGCAACCGGCTCGACCAGACGCTGACGGTGGAGGACCTGGCACGCCAGGCGAACATGAGCTCGCGCCACCTCGCCAGGCTCTTCAAGGCGGTGACGGGCACCACGCCGTTGCAATGGCTGCACACGCAACGGATCAGGCGAGCGCAGGAGCTGCTGGAGATGACCGACGACAGCGTCGACCAGATCGCCGAGGCGTCCGGCATGGGGACGGCCACGACGTTGCGGCGGCACTTCCACCGAACGGTCGGTGTGCCCCCGGACACATACCGCCGCACGTTCCGGCCGATCGGTGGCAAATAGGCCGGCCGGCGGACGTTATGTTGGCCCGATGAGCAACCAACAGCGCGTCGGGGCGCGGGTGTTGCGGCGCAAGCCGATCGACCAGCTGACTCACCCCGGCAGCGAGCTGAAGCGCAGCCTCGGTGTCGGCCACCTCACGATGATCAGCATCGGCGCCACGCTCGGCACCGGCATCTTCGTCGTGCTGGGCCAGGCGGTGCCGCTGGCCGGTCCCGCCATCGTGGTGTCGTTCGTGCTCGCGGGCATCACCGCGTTGTTCTCCGCGCTGTCGTACGCCGAGCTCGCGGGCCTCATCCCCGCCTCCGGCTCCTCGTACTCGTACACGTACGCCACGCTCGGCGAGATCGTCGCGTGGGTGTGCGGCTGGTGCCTCGTGCTGGAGTACGGGGTCTCGGTCGCGGCGGTCGCGGTCGGGTGGGGGCAGTACGTCAACGAGTTGCTGCACCTGGTGACCGGGCTGCGGATTCCGGACGTGCTGAGCCAGCCGCCGGGTGCGGGCGGGATCGTCAACATCCCCGCCGTGCTCGTCGTGGTGATCTCGATGCTGGTGCTGCTGGGCGGCGCCAAGGGCAGTGCGCGCACGAACACGATCCTGGTGTGGGTGAAGGTCGGCGCGTTGCTGATGTTCTGCGCGGTTGCGTTCACCGCTTTCCGGGCGGGCAACCTGGAGCCGTTGTTCCCGCTGGGGCTGGCGGGCATGAGCGCCGGTGCGGCCACGTTGTTCTTCTCCTACATCGGGTTCGACGCCGCGTCGACCGCCGGTGAGGAGGCCAAGAACCCGCAGCGCGACCTGCCGCGCGCGATCATCCTCTCGCTGGTCGTGATCACCGCGCTGTACTGCGCGGTCGCGCTGGCCGCGGTCGGTGCGATGCCGTGGCAGTCGTTCGAGGGCACCGAGGCCGCGCTGAGCCGGGTGCTGACCGACAACGTCAGCGGCTCGATCTGGCCGATCCTGCTGTCGATCGGTGCTGTCGTCGCGACGACCAGCGTCGTGCTGACCGTCCTCTACGGACAGACGCGCATCCTGTACGCGATGTCCCGCGACGGGCTGGTGCCGTCGATCTTCGCGAAGCTCAGCCCGCGCACCGGTGTGCCGTTCACGAACACGGTGCTCGTCGGCCTGTTCATCGCCGTGCTCGCCGCGCTCGTGCCGTTGGGGTCCCTGGCCGACGCGACCAGCATCGGCACGCTCTTCGCGTTCGGGCTGGTCAACATCGCGGTGATCATCCTGCGCCGCACCGAACCGGACCGGCGGCGCAGCTTCCGCGTGCCGTTCTCGCCGGTCACGCCGTTGCTGGGCCTGGCCTTCTGCATCTACATGATGTTCAGCCTGGGACTCGACACGTGGATCGCGTTCATCGGGTGGATGGTGCTCGGGTTCGTCATCTACTTCGGTTACAGCGTCAGGAAGGCACGCCTTGCGGTTCCGAGTGATCAGTGACGTCCCCGGCATCGCCAGGGTCGCCGCGTACTACGCCGAGGTGTGGCAGACCAGCACCGACGTGCTGTCGTCCGAGACGTTGCACTGCATCCGGCACGCGGGCGGCGCGACGATCGGGGCGTTCGACGGTGACGAGCTGGCCGGGGCCACGACCGGGCTCTTCTGCCCGGACGGCTCGGTGTACTCGATGATCGCGGCCGCTCGCGCCGGCGTCGGGCATCCGTTGAAGCTCGCGCAGAAGGACTGGGCGGCAGGGCTCGGCGCGAAGTCGATGCGGTGGACCTACGACCCGCTGGTGTCGCGCAACGCCCGGTTCAACCTGGTCAAGCTCGGCGCGGTCGTCACCGAGTACACCGTCGACTTCTACGGGCCGATGAACGACGGCGTGAACGAGGGCGACCAGAGCGACCGCCTGACCGTGCAGCGGGACCTCACCGGGTCCCGTGAATCGCACGAGTCGGTACCCGCCGGTGAGGTGACGTCGACGGCTCCGGACGGAGAACCGTTGGCGCGCACGGACGGCGAGCGGATCTGGTGCCGGGTACCGCGTGACATCGTGCACGTGCGCAAGGAGTCGCGGGACCTCGCGAGGCAGTGGCGGGAAGCGGTGCGCGGAGTGTTCGTCGACGCCTTCGAGCGCGGCTACGTGGCGACCTCGATGTCACGCGACGGCTGGTACGAACTGGAGCGCAAGTGAAGATCGAGCGCATTGAGCTGCTGCACGTCGCCATTCCACTGGTGCAGTCGTTCCGCACGTCGTTCGGGACGATGACGACGAAGGACACGTTCCTGCTGCGGGTCGTGACGGACACGGCAGAGGGCTGGTCGGAGTTCGCCGCCGACCCGGAACCTCTGTACTGCTCCGAGTTCGTCGCCGCCGCGGAGCTCGTGCTGGCCGATCACCTCGTGCCGCGGGTGACGCCGGAGGTCACGGCCGCGGAGGTCGCGCACCGGACCGAGGCGATCAAGGGGCACAAGCTCGCGAAAGCCGCCCTCGAGACCGCGATCCTGGACGCCGAACTGCGGTCGTACGGAATGCCGATCGGCACGTTCCTGGGCGCCGCCGCCGAGCGCGTGCCGTCCGGGATCTCGGTCGGGATCAAGAACTCGATCGCGCAGCTGCTGGACGACGTCGAGGAACACCTCGCCGACGGCTACGTCCGGATCAAGCTCAAGATCGAGCCCGGCTGGGACGTCGAACCGGTGCGGGCGGTGCGGGAACGGTTCGGCGACATCCCGTTGCAGGTCGACGCGAACACCGCGTACACGCTGGCCGACGCCGACCAGCTGCGCAAGCTCGACGAGTTCGACCTGCTGCTGATCGAACAGCCGCTCGACGAGGACGACCTGCGCGGGCACGCGCTGCTCGCCCAGCGGGTCCGCACGCCGATCTGCCTCGACGAGTCGATCACATCGGCCAGGGACGCGGCCACGGCCATCGCGCTGGACGCCTGCCGGGTGATCAACATCAAGCCCGCCCGCGTCGGTGGCTACCTGGAGGCACGCCGGATCCACGACGTCGCCGTCGCACACGGGATTCCGGTGTGGTGCGGGGGAATGCTCGAGACGGGGATCGGACGCGGGCCGAACCTCGCGCTCGCGGCGCTGCCCGGTTTCGTGCTGCCCGGCGACACCTCCGCGTCCCGGCGGTGGTTCGCGGAGGACATCACCGAGCCGTTCGAGCTGGAGGACGGCTCCATCGCCGTGCCGACCGGGCCCGGCATCGGGGTCGAGCCGATTCCGGAGACGCTCCAACGCTTCACCACCGCGACGAAGGTGCTCTACACCAAGGACTGAAGCTCGCGGGCGAGGTTGAGCCGCGCGGCGGCGTCCCACAGCTGTCGCGCCGGTTCGGTCACGAACAGGTGCTCGCGGTCGAGCAGCGTTCGGAGCACGTGGGCCCGGCCGGCGCGCCACGTGGCGTCGTCGTACTGCGAGTACTCCTGGCGCACCGCCTGGCTGTAGCGGTCGTAATGCGTCGGTGCCGAACCGAGAATCGCGAGGTCGGCGTCGAGCAGCACGTGCGCGAGCGGGTCGTCGGACGAGTGCGTGATCGTGGCCAGCACCAACGACTCCACGCGCGCGATGTGCTCTTCTTCCATCCCGGCCAGGCGTTCGCGCGCCCACGCGGCGGACGCGCGTTCGTCCTCGCCAGGCTTGCCGTCGTAGATCACGTCGTGCGCGCAGGCGGCCAACGCGAGGATCGCGCGTTCCTCCACCGAGAACGCGAACGCGTCGGCCAGCGCCGACGAGTCGCGGACCACGGACACCACGTGGAAGGTGTTGTGGTAGGCGCGATGCGGTTCGGCATAGCGTTCGACCAGGTCACCCGCGTCCGGTGTGCCACCGAGCGCGCGGACCGCGTCGTCCCAGATCCGTTTCACCGCGTCAGCTCCTCCTCGACGACGTCCGCGGCGACCGTGCTGCCGCCCGCCCGTTGAATCATCCGCTGCATGTCCTTCACCCGTGCGGCGATCGCGGAATCCGACGCCAGCTGACTCACCAGCGAGCGCACGCTCTCCTCGGTCACGGTGTCGAGCAGCACGCCGAGTCCGAGCTCCTCGACGCGCTGGCCGTTGAACCGCTGATCGGCCATGTGCGGCACGACGATCATCGGGACGCCGTGGTGCATCGCCTCCATCACGCCGCTCAGCCCGCCGCGGGTGATGAACACGCTCGCGTGCTCCAGAACGGCGAGCTGCGGAACGTCGTCGTGCACCTCGACGTTCGGTGCCGGGTGGCGAACCCTGCCCTTCGTGACGAGGTGCCACGGCATTCCACGCGCTGCCTCCGCGCAGGTCCGCACACCGGTCGTCGCGAGCACCACCGGCCTGTCGCAGGGCGGTGTCCACGTGCCCTGGAACGCGCGTTCGGTCAGGCACGGGCCGGTGAAGGCGAACCGCTCGTCGAACGTGTCGCCCTCCGGCTGGAACTCCCTGGGGAACAGTGCGATCGCCCGGCGCGCGCCCGAGACGAACTCCGGCAGCGCGCAGCCGAAGAAGCCCTGGACCCTGGTGAAGAACCGGATCGCCGCGGAGTCGAACGTCCGCGCCGGCATCACCGAGGCGCCGAGCGACCAGTGCGAGTTGCTGGTCAGGAAGCTCTCCAGCAGCAGGTGCGGGACGCCCAGCCGGTGCGCGATGACGCCGCCCGCCCAGGCCGCGATGTCCCACAGCACGAGGTCGGGAGGGTCCGCGCGGAACACCGGTTCCAACCGGGGCAGCGCGGACTCGGCCTCGGCGAGTGCGAGCTGGGCCGCGTCGTAGAGCGACTCCGGCAGCTCCTTCGGAAGCGTTGTGGTGCAGGGGACCGCGGTGGCTCCGCACTCGGTCACCGCCGCGGTGAACGGGGCGGGGACCGGGCAGCTCACGCGATGGCCGCGGCGCACGAGCTCCGCGATCAACCCGAGCGCCGGGTGGACGTGTCCGCGCTCAGGCATGAGGAAGATCGCGATGTGCGCCATAGCTGAGATTAACGATGTGCGCCATAGCTGAGATTAACGTTGTTCGATTCCTGAAGGTTCAGATCGGTGGCGGTGATGCGACTCGAGTTCCGTTCCGCGAGCGCGGTGATCGTGACGTAGAGAGGTTCTTGTGGCCCCGGACCCGGCCAAATGCGTCGGTGGCGCGGCCGAGCGGGCAACCGCCCAGCGGGTGACAGGTGAAGTAGTCCGAGAAGACTTTCCCGATTCCGAAGAGGCCCGCGCGATATGTCGTGAGGTTTGTTCGGCTGATCTGGTCGAACACGCCCTTGACCGCGCGGATCGACGGTTTCATCTGCTTGCGTCGCCAGTCGAGGGTGATCCCGTCGGTTTCGCGGTCGTAGTGGAACGTGCCGTGCTCGGGGTTCTTCGTGATCGCCAGGTACAGCGACGCGAGGGTCTCGCCGCCCGCGGGGATCGGGGCGATCTCGGCGAACACCTTGTGCCGTAGCCGGCGTTCGCGGCGTGAGCATCATGTTGGCCAGCGGGAAGAACCGGCCGTACATCTCGCCGGCGTCGATCTGCGGCAGGACCTCCTCGAAGTACTCCCGCTTCGGTGCGGTCCTCGAACCACATGGCGCGGCGGTCGGGGTTCAGCATCGGGCAGAAGATCTTGCCGTCGCGGGCCGGCTGGTTCCACTGCCGGCCCATCTCCAGCATCGTCGTCCTGACGCCCTTCTCTCCCAGTCGCAGGGCGGCGACGGCGGCTCCGTAGCCGGTGCCGATGACGACGGCCTCGCTGAAGTCCGACTCTGCCTCGGCGGTTCCCACCGTGGTCAGGCCCAGCGCCGTCAGCCCCAGGCAGCGCCGGCGAGATACCTGAAATCCCTCATGTGCCTTTGCTGTAGGGCCGTTCGGGCCAGTGGTGCTTGGGATACCTGCCCTTCAGCTCACTGCGCACCCGCAGGTATCCGTTGCGCCAGAAGGACCTGAGATCGCTGGTCACGGCGGTGGGACGGCCCGCGGGGGAGAGCAGGTGCACCACCACCGGAACTCCCGCGATCTGCGGTGTGTCGGCCCACTTCATGGCGTCCTGGATTCGGACGTAAAGGGCGGGCTGGTCCTGCGTGTAGTCGACCTTGCCCTGGCCGATGCGTTCCGGGGCGAGCTGGTCGAACTCCGCCGCCTCCGGCCACGGCAGCAGGCTGCGCAGCAGCATCGTCGTGTCGATCTTGGCCAGGTCCGAGCGCTTCTTGGCCTTGCCGAGGTCGACCGCGCGGATCAGGCTCTCGTCGTCGACGCTGGGCCAGTCGCGGGTCCGGTGCAGGAACGCCATGCGCTCGCGCAAGCGTTTGGCGGCGTCGGTCCACTTGAGCAGGCCCAGGCCTTCGGTCTCGAGGCCGAGGCGGAGTGCCTGCTGGGACTTGGCGAGGTCGTTGAGCGGGCGTTCGTCGAGCGTGATCGCGCCCAGCTTGCGGACGCTGTTCGCGATGACGTCGCCGTTCCACCGGATGTCGTCGACCGTGTGCACGAGGGCTTGGGCGGCGGTGACGGCGAGCTCCTCGTCGGCAGGAGCGGCGAGGCGGATGCGGCCGTGCTTGCTGCCCGGTTCGCGGTCGGCGATCGCGACGGCCAGCCACTTGGAGTGCGAGTTGGTGTGCTCGACGGCCGTGCCGTTGGCCATCAGGTAGACGTTGCTGTTCTTGGACCGGCGTTTCGCCAGTCGTTCGGGGTAGGCGAGCGCGACGACGAGCGCCGGGTCGCCGTTGCCCGTCGGGTTGGTGCCGAGCTTCTCGAGCTTCTGGGCTTCTTTGCGCCACTTGCCGGGGGCTTTCAGCGCGGTCGCCAGGTCGTCCGTGCTGGGGTGCGAGCTGTCGTCGAGCAGTGCCACGACCTCGGCGGCGGTCCGGTTGCCGGCGAGCGCGCTGCCGTCGATGAGCGCGCGGCCCAGCCGTGGGTGCAGGCCGACGCTCGCGATGCGGTCGCGGCGGCCGGGTTCGAGCGCCCCGATCGCGTTCAGGGTCTCCTGGGCGGCCTTGAGCGCGCCCTCCGGTGGGGCGTCCCACCAGCTCAGACCTTCGCCGTCCGGCGTGCCCCACACCGCCAGTTCCAGCGCGAGCCTGGTCAGGTCGGCCGTGCGGATCTCGGGTTCGGGATAGCGGGGGAGCGTCGAGTGCTCGTGCTCCGGCCAGCAGCGGTAGACGCGGCCAGGAGCTTCTCGTCCTGCTCGTCCGGCGCGTTGGTCGGCGACGGCCTGGGAGACGCGGACCGTGGTGAGGCCCGCGAGACCTCGTCTGTGGTCCACGCGGGGGACTCGGGCCAGGCCCGCGTCGACGACCGCGCGGACGCCGGGGACGGTGAGGCTGGACTCGGCGATGCTGGTCGCGAGCACCACTCGCTGGCGGCTGCCGGGCTTCAGCGCTGCGTCCTGGGTCCGGGCGCTCAGCTGGCCGTGCAGGATGACCGTGTCGGCGTTGAGGAGGCTCGCGGTCCGGTTGATCTCCCTGACGCCGGGCAGGAACGCCAGCACATCTCCGTCCACTTCGGACAGCGCCTTGTTGATGGCCCTGGCGACGGTGGTCTCGATGTGCTCGTTGCGGCCGGGTGGGACGTAGGTGATCTCCGTCGGGTACATGCGCGACTCGGTGTGCAGGACGGGACCGTTGAGCAGGTCGGAGAGTCGTTGTGCGGCAACGGTTGCGCTGGTGGCGAGGAGTTTCAGGTCCGGGCGCAGGCCTGCTTTGGCGTCCAGCAGGAGCGTGAGGAGAAGGTCGGCGTCGAGGTGGCGTTCGTGGCACTCGTCGAGCAGGACCGTGCCGACGCCCTTCAGCTCCTGGTCGTGCTGGAGCCTGCGCACCAGAAGACCGCTGGTCACGACCTCGATCCGGGTGTGCTTGCTCGTCTTGCGGTCGCCCCGGACCGAATAGCCCACGGTGTGGCCCACGGGTTCGCCGAGGAGGCTCGCCATGCGTGCGGCGGCGGCTCTGGCGGCGATGCGGCGTGGCTCGGCGACCACGACCTTGCCGTTGAGCGCCAGCGGGACGAGCGTCGTCTTGCCGGTGCCCGGCGGGGCGACGAGCACGGCGGCCCCGTGGTCGTCGAGGGTCTGGAGAAGCTCGGGGAGAACGGACTTCACCGGGAGATCGGGCAGGTGCACGCTGTTGAGTGTGTCAGGGTGGAGGCATGGGGATGATTGGTGTGGTGTCCGGGGTCCTGTCCACACTGCGGTCCGCGCGCACGGTTGCGCAGTGGAAGCACGTTCCTCCTGTGTCGGCTTCGTCGAAGTCGGCGTCGGTGCTGGCCGTCGTGCCCGCACGCAACGAGGAAGCCGCCTTGCCGTCGTTGCTGTCCGGATTGGTCGGTCAGCCGGGCGTGCGGGTTGTGGTGGTGGACGACGCTTCTGAGGACGCGACGGCCGCTGTGGCCCGGTCCTGCGGGGCCGAGGTGATCGAGTCGTCCGGTCCGCCTCTCGGGTGGGCGGGCAAGGTCGCCGCGATGCACCTGGGCGTGGGGGCCGCTCAGGACGAGGAGTGGCTGCTGTTCGTGGACGCGGACGTGACCTGCACGCCTGACCTGGTGGGACGGCTGGTGGCTTCGGCCGGCGAGCTGGGTGCGGACCTCGTGTCGTCTTCTGCGCGGGGAGACGGGGTGGCGTGGTGGTTCCTGCTGCCCGCGTTCAACACTCTGGTGTTCGAGGGCTCGCCACCGGACGGCCGCGGTGTCACGGCGCTCGGGGTGGGGCACTGCATCCTGGTGCGGCGTTCGGTGTTCCTCGCGGCCGGTGGCTGGGAGGCGCTCGCCGAGACCCACGCCGACGACGTCGGGCTGGCGACGTTGATCAGGGACTCCGGTGGGGTCGTGCGGTTCATCGACGCGACGGCGCTGCTCACCACCTCGGGACTGGATTCCTTCGGTGACACGTGGCGGTCGTTGCGCAAGAGCATCCAGCCGTCGGTGAGGGAGATGTTCGGGCCGTGGGGGCGCGTGCTGCTGGTGGTCGCGGGGCTGCTGCACCTCGCGTACGGGCTGATCCCGGTGTTGCGGTGGCGCTCGCCGTGGTCGTGGCTGGCGTGGTTCGCGCAGGCCGTTTCTCATCGTGAGTTCGTGCGGCGAGTCGGCTCGCCGGAGGTGTCGGCTGTGCTGGCGCCGCTGTCGTGGGCGACGATCGGGGTGTTCCTCCTGGACTGCGCACTGCGTCCAGGTGCCGCGTGGAAAGGCCGTCGAGTTGGTTGACCCGTTGCGCGACCCGGACGACCCGGAGTTGCTGGACCCGTACCAGGCGCGATCGCTGGCGATCCTGGTCGAAGGCGCGCGGCTCGCGTCCGGTGCGGTCCGCTACGGCAAGGTCGGCAGGGTCGGGTGTGCGGCGGTCGTGATCAACCGGGAGAACCCGCTGCCGTCCGGCAACTTCGGCTGCGCGCTGGACGGCTCGTCGGTCGAGGTCGCGTCGACGTTGCTGCAGCTGGAGCAGACGTTCGCGGACGTGGGGCGCGCCGAGGCGGTGGTGTACGCGTCGCCGACGACGGTGGACGAGATCGAGGGCATCGCCGACGACTCCGGCTGGTACGCGGTCGAGGAGCTCTTGACCGTCGTTCATCGCGGGACTGCTTCGGTGGGCTCGGAGGTCCGGCGGGCCGTCGACACGGACCTCCCGGGGATCGTCGAGCTGCTGTCCGACGAGCTGGTCGGGAACCGGGAGCGGTTGTCACGGTGGCTCGGGCATCGAATGGACGATCCGCGTTGTTTGTTGTTGGTGGTGGACGACGGCGATCGGATCGGTGGGTTCGCGTCGGGGTTCGCTGAGCGCGGTGTGGGGTTGGTCGAGCAGTGTGTCGTCCGTCCGGCGCGGCGTCGTCGTGGCGTTGGGCGGTCGTTGGTGGTGTCTGCTGCTGCGGCCTTGCGTTCGGCTGGGGCTCACTTGGTGGCCTCGCAGGTCGACGAGGGTCCGGGGGAGCGGTTCGCCGAGGCGTGCGGCTTCGTCGCGGCGTATCCCGTGACGGCATATGTACGCAGAGTGGATGAGCTGCTCGACTGAGTTATTTAGTTGCCGCGTGACATATCCTTAGCAGGGCTAAGGGAGGCTTTGTGCGCGAGCGGTTGCCGGTCGAGGTGTGGGTTCTGGTCGCGGCGAGCTTCATCATCGCCGTGGGATTCGGGATCGTGGCACCCGTACTGCCGGTGTACGCGGCCACGTTCGGCGTCGGTCACACCGCGATCGCCGCTCTGATCAGCTCTTTTGCGTTCGTGCGGCTGGCGTTCGCGCCGATGAGCGGCAAGCTGGTCAACCGGTTCGGCGAGCCGAACGTGTACATCGTCGGCATCCTGATCGTGGCGGTCGGCACCGCGCTGTCGGGCTTCTCGGGGAGCTACGCCGAGATGCTCACATGGCGCGCGTTGGCCGGCGTCGGCTCGACGATGTTCACTGTGGCCGCTCTCGGCCTCTTGATCCGGATCACTCCGGCACCGCTGCGTGGACGTGCCTCCGGCATGTGGGCGGCGGGCTTCCTCATCGGCAACGTGGCGGGCCCGATCGTCGGTGCAGGTCTCGTGCCGTTCGGGCTGTGGGTGCCGTTCGTGTCGTACGGCGTGATGTTGTGCCTCGCGGCGTTCGTGGTCTGGTTCTTCCTGCGGCGATCGACTCTCGCGGCGCTGGACAAGTCCAACAGCGATACGCCGATGTCGGTGCGTGAGGCCGTGAAGCACCGGGCCTATCGCGCGACCCTGGCGTCCGGGTTCGCGAACGGCTGGGCCGTGTTCGGCGTGCGGATCTCGTTGGTGCCGGTGTTCGTCATCGAGGCGTTGAAGCACAGCCCGGCCGTGGCGGGCATCTCGATGTCGGTGTTCGCCGGCGGCAACGCGGCGATGCTGTTCCTGTCCGGCAAGATCGCCGACACCCGCGGCCGCAAGCCGGTCGCCATCGCCGGTCTCGTCGTCAGCGGTCTCGCCACGATCTGGATGGGCTTCACCGGTGACGTGTGGACGTTCATGGCCGCTTCCTTGATCGCGGGCATGGGCGCCGGCCTGCTGAACCCGCCGCAGAACGCCGTCGTGGCGGACGTGATCGGCGCGCGCGGCAAGGGCGGCCCCGTCCTGGCGGGCTTCCAGATGGTGACCGACCTGGGCGCGATCATCGGCCCGATGTGCGCGGGCCTGCTGGCCGACTCGTTCGGCTTCGAAGCCTCGTTCGCCATCACCGGTGCCGCGCTGCTGCTGTCCGTCGCCTTCTGGTTCGTCGCCCCCGAGACCCTCCCCACACATGAGGAGGAGCACACGGCCGCGGCGGTAGCACCGGAATGCGGCTGCCTCGACGAGAGTGCCGAGGTCCCGACGGGCGAGCGCGTGGGCGGCAAGCCACGCCACCCAGAAGCGTGATTGCCCACTCAGCTTCTTTTTAGTTTGGCTCGCTACCCTCGTCGCCGTGGGTGGTGCAGAGCGCAGTGCGCGGAAGAAGAAGCAGGCCGCGCGTGCGGTGGCCCAGGCCCGTACCTCGGGCGGCGATCGAACCAAGGTGATCGCCGGCATCGCCGTCGTGGCGGTGCTCGCCGTCGCGGTCATCGGCTACGTCGTGTTCCAGCAGCTGAAGCCGTCGACGTCCACGACGGACACGATCGCGCAGGCCCCGGCCGACCACGTGATCTCGGCCCCCGCGGTCCGCGACGGCAGCACGGTGCTGGTGGGCAAGGATTCTGCCTCGGTCACGGTCGACGTGTACGAGGACTTCCTGTGCCCGATCTGCGGCACGTTCGAGAAGACCTACGGCACCGACATCAAGAAGGCCGTGGAAGACGGCAAGGTGAAGGTCCGCTACCACATCCTGCCGATGCTGAACCGCCTCTCGAAGCCCGAGGGCTACTCGACCGACTCGGCCAACGCCGCCCTGTGCGTGGCCGACGACGGCAAGTTCAACGCGTTCCACGCGGCGCTGTTCGCCAAGCAGCCGGAGGAAGGCGAAGCGGGCTACACCAAGGACCAGCTCATCAAGCTGGGCAAGGACGTCGGCGTCACGTCCGCCGGCTTCGAGTCGTGCGTGCAGAACAACACCTACAAGACGCAGCTGGACGAGCTGATGTCGAAGACGAGCAACGACCCCGTTCTTCGCGATCCCGAGACGGGTCGCTTCCGCGGCACGCCCAGCGTCGCCTCCGGTGGCAAGCTCGTCGACCTCGACAACAAGAACTGGCTCTCCGACCTGACTAAGTGAGACCGTCGATCGGCGCCTGGCCCTGACTCCACCGGGCCAGGCGCTGAGCTTTTCCTTGTTCCGTGCGCGGCAGCTTGCCCGGCTCGAGAACGTGCACACGGCACGTGATGCCCAGACGTTCTTTGAGTCTCGCGCCGAGTGCCGTCGCGATGTCCTGTATGGACTCGACCGCCACGTGCAACTGCGGCGTGCTGGTCCTGCGGTCCTCGACGATCAGGTAGTGCGGGCTCGCGAGCTCCAGCACCACCGCCTCGATCTCCGTCGGGAACACGTTGACGCCGCGGATGACGAGCATGTCGTCCTTGCGCCCCTTGAGCTTGCTCATCCGCCTCAGAGTCCGCCGGCCCCGTGGTTCGTGGATCGTCGCCACGTCACCCGTGCGGTACCTCAGCAGCGGCATACCGGTCTTGGTGAGCGTGGTGAAGATGAGCTCGCCTTCGTCGGTCTCCGGGTAGAAGTGGTCCTCCGCGATGTTGAGAAGCCCTTCCGAGTCAAGGGATTCACACGCCACACCCGGACCGATCACTTCGGACAGTCCGTAGATGTCGAGCGCCCTGATGTTCAGTCGCTGCTCGATCTCGTGGCGCATCTCCTCGGTCCACGGCTCGGCGCCGAAGATGCCGACCTCGATGCTGTTGTCCTTGTCGAGGTCTTCCGCCAGCCGCAGCGCGTACGACGGCGTGCAGCAGAGGACATCCGGCCTCAGGTCCTCGATGAGCCTGACCTGCCGCTCCGTCATACCGCCCGACATGGGGATGACCGTGGCCTGAAGCCTGAGGCCACCGTGGTGCACCCCGAGCCCACCCGTGAAAAGCCCGTAGCCGTAAGCGTTGTGGATGATCGAGCTCCTGGTGGCGCCCGCACCCGCGAGCGCCCTGGCCATGACCTCGGCCCAGACCTCGACATCGTTGGCGGTGTAGGGAATGAGCGTCGGCCGCCCGCCCGTGCCAGACGACCCGTGCACGCACACGACGTCCTCCTGCGGCACCAGCTGCAACCCGAACGGGTAGTGGTCCCACAGGTCCTGCTTGGTGATCGTCGGCAGCAGGTGGATCTCGTCGAGCGTGACGTCTGTGCCGCGCGTCACTCCAAGATCTTTGAGCAGCGCACCCTGGAAGTTGTCGGTGCCGAGCAGGCGCTCGACGAGCCCCTGCAGCCGCCGTTCCTGCAGCTCGCGACGGGCCTCGGGGTCCATGCACTCGATCTTGGGGTCGAACGGCGCTCCGGCGGTCATCACCCGGTCCTACCAGGCCGAATGCGCTTTGGGTACCCCCGATTTTTATCTCGTGGACCTCTTGATGTACGGTATTGCCACACGAGAACGGAAGGGAAACCTCCCGGGAACGTGGACCTTCTAAGGGGCTGTGGCGCAGCTGGTAGCGCATCACACTGGCAGTGTGAGGGTCAGGGGTTCGAGTCCCCTCAGCTCCACTTGAATGAACTGCATACGAATCGCCCGCTGACCTGCGCAAACAGGTTTGGCGGGCGATCTTCGTTTCCGGTCCACTGTGGACGATGGTCCGCCAAACCGGAGAAAATCCGGAGAGCTGGTGTTGATCACCGCGAAACAGGGTCAGCGGATTCTCCAGGATCGGTCGCCTGACCGGGTGGTTGTCCACGGAAAACTTTGGGATCGCCGCTGGTGTGCGCTGGCACCGTTGCGCAGCAAGCCATGTGGTCGCGGCTGATTCGTTGCTGTGTGGCGGTCCTAGGCCGTCCACAGGGCGTATGCCGGTCCTGGTTGGGCGACGTACGAACGGTCGGGTTCACCTGCCATCAGCAGCGTCTTGTGAGTGGGCAGCGGGCCGGTTGCCGGAGAGACGTGGTGGCTGGGCGAGGTGTACTGCGACGGCTCGCATGGTCGATTGGAACCGTTCGGCGTTGCCTGCCACCGCGTTGATTCCCCGGTTCGACGGGTGTGGCCCGTCGAGGACGACGAGGTGGTTCTGGCGGATGTCCGCTCTGCGCCAGCCGTCCTCGGCTGCTCGGCCGAGCAGCGTCACCAACTCGAGCCGGGGAAGCAGGTCGAGCAGTTCGCGGGTGTATCGCGCTGCGCGGGTTCGCTCCGACGTGCTGGACTGATCTTTCGCCGTGGGGAACGGACAGACGTTCCAGTGCAGGCACAGCCCGCGGTCGATGCGGAAAGTGCGATAGGCGGTGTGGGCACGTGCCGCTGAGGGGTCGTCGTTGTCGATGCTGAGCAGTCCGGAGCCGCCGGTTTCCAGCTTGGCGCGGGGGCCTGGGCTGTCGAGCAGGAACAGTGCTCGTGCGTGAATACCGCCGAACTCGGGGTCGGGGTAGGGCACGGCGCCCTGAGGAAGTCCTTCTGCCGCGGCGATCCGGTCGGCGAGGGCGACCAGCGGCGCGACGTGATGCTCACGGAGCCGCGCGTGTTTGGCGGCGACGACGATGGGGTCAGCGTGTGCCTGTCTCACGAGGTCGCCTTCCGGTTGAACAGCTGATGATGAGCCGAATACAGGGTTCGTGTGTTGCTCGACCACGACCGTGATCGGCCTGCCTCTTGGCAGGTCATCCTTCATGTTTGGTCGTCCGTTACTGCAGGACGTTCCGAGCCGCACCCGGCGGTTCACCGTGTCGTCGGAATCCGCGGTTGTTGTCCAGCAAGTGCTGGCCGAGGTTCCGCTCGGTAACGGCAGCGTGGATCTGGCGATGCAGGCGGTATGCCGATGACCGACTTGACGAGGCTGGCGCTGCCCGTCTGGGCCGTTCCCGCTCAGCCCCGCCGCGCGGCAGTTGACGAGCATGAAATCGCCATCAACGGACCTTGGTGGCGCGAAGTGGTCAAGGCACGGCGCCTGCCCGGCGTACCACCGGCAGGACCGACACTGACTCGGGCTGAAGTGTGGGCGGCCGCATCCGATGATGTGTTCACCTTGCTGTGGCGCACCCTGGCATGGGGGTCAGGTAGGTATCTGCGGTTGAACGCGCGGCGGCTGAACAGCATCGCCGCCGACGTGCCGCGCGCCAGGAGTCTCCTCACCAAGGCGGCGGAGGTGTCCCGGCGTGACCCGGTCGGGGCGTACACATTGCTGCGGCCGGGGCAATACAACGAGATCCGGTCCCTGGGCCCGTCGTTCTTCACCAAGTTCCTGTACTTCGCCGGCGGCGGCGCACCGGACCATCCGTGCCTCATCCTCGACCGCGTGGCGGCGACCAGGCTGCGTGACCGGTGCGGTTGGACATCGCTGCACCGCACCGGCCCCTGGCCGGCGGAAACCTATGGGCGCTACTGCGACCTGCTCGCCCGCTTGGCACAGGACCACCGATGCGCACCCGACGAGATCGAACGCACCCTCTTCGCCGGCGAACCGGAGGAACGATCGTGATCATCACCTGTCCGAGGTGCTTCAGCGCCGACGATGTGCTGCCGCCGCGACGGCTTCCGGATCGCCTGCTGCAGTACCGCTGTGTCAACCAGGAGCATGGCGACCACGAATGGTTTACCACCCACGAAGCCGTCCAGTTACCGGGCGAGGTGCAGGAAGGTGTGACCGACGAACTGCTCGAACCGCTCAATCGGTGTGTGGACGCCGGTGACCCCTTCGTCGAGTACGGCATCGTCGAGCACCGTCTGCGCAGGCAATTCCCTGACCTGTTCGCCGCCCACGTTGCCGACCAAGGGCACTCCATGTTCGGCTCTCGCGCCTACACAGCGTCCAGTGTCCGTTTCGGTGTCGCTCTCGGCCGGCTGGAACGGATGGGTGAGCTGGTCAGTGAATACGGACCGGCGACCGGCGCCTGGCGCTACAACGGCCAAGTGACCTACTGGGCCCGAGCGACGCCGTCAGACCGGAGCCGTAGGTCGTGGGCTGAGTACTGTGCGGAACTCGGCAGGTCCTCGGAGTGGACGGACGATGACCGGCTTGGCCTGCGTACACCGTGAGCGCTTGACGCCTGTGGGAGGTACGAAGCCGAGTCCATGTCGCGTGAGTAGAAAGGTCTTGTGGTTCACACTGTTGAGCATGGTGGCTTTCTTTGGAAGCCTCTGCCGGGCGCGACTTCGACGGCGGAGGAGTTCCAGCGGTCCCGGAGCCTGATGATCCAACTCCACGAGGAGTCCCTGTGGAATCCGTGGGTTATGGAGGATCAGGCGGACGACTACGCCGAAGCGGTGGACATATTCGACCAATGGACTCGTGCGGAGCCTGGGCATCGATATTTGACCAAGGATGAGTTTGATGCGATGCGGACGAAGTCGGATGCCGAGTTCAAGCAACGCTTGGCAGAGAAGGAAGCGCAGCGCCTCGCCAGGATCCCTGACTTCGACGGTCGCCGTGAAAACGCGCGTCTCGCTCTGTTGGAGTGTGAAGCGCAGCTGCGTGAGCGAGAAGACCGCACGTGGCGGGTTGGCTCGCAGGAGGAAAACAGTGCGCTTGAGGCAAAGTGCGAGAGGCTTCGGGGCGAGGTGGGAGACCCTGAAGCGGTAGTGGACAAGGCGGGGCGGCTACCCGCTGAGCGTCGTGAAATCCACCGCATCATGTTCAAGATCTGGCGCGAAGATGAAGTCAGGCGCCTGAGGTCCTTGGTCAGTGAGCAAGCTGCACTGCTGTCGAAAGCACCGCCAAAGAGCGCTGAGAAGTCCAAGATTCGGGGCGAACTGGCCGCGTCGGAACGGGAATTGGAGAAGCTGCTCGCGATCCCTCCTTTGGTAGCTCAGGACATGTGCTCCGAGTGCGCCAGGCCTGCGAGTCAGCACGGTTACGCCTGGCAGAGCGGCGTGCGTGAGACGGCGCCGTGCCCAGCGTGGCCAGATTGGGCAGCGCGGCTCAAGAAAGCACGGGACATCCTGATGCGGGCGGCCGATGCCCGCAAAGAGTCTCTTGCTCCCCCGAAACCGACGCCGCTCGCCATCATCCCGTCCGGGCTGCCGATCGCTGAGGTGATCACGAAGCTCACCGAACTCCAGGTTCGATACCCAGATGCCGTCGTGCGCAGAGGGGCGGCCAACAGGTGGGAACTCTGGCCGCCCAAACCAGAAAAGTGACGTCGTCGAGTGCAGGAGTCTGTACTTAAGGATCCCCAATTTTCATGTTGCGGGTGTAGTGCTTGGCCCAGTCCAGCACCGCGAACTCGCCGGAGGCTCTCACCTAGTTCACTTCCGGTGCAAGCTAGAAGTCTGCTCTGCATACGCCCGGTGCGGTTCCATGGTGTGAGTGAGGGGCGTGTGGTGGTGCTAAATTGTCGTTGCATCAGTCCGGCATAAAACTTGTGAGGTAGGAAGAATGGCGCAGAAAGTTCTTGTGCAGCTCATCGACGACCTTGACGGCACTACGGCCGACGACATCGAGACTGTGCAGTTCGGGCTTGATGGCGTGACGTACGAGATCGACCTCAGCGCAGAGAACGCGGGAAGGCTGCGCGATGGCCTCGGTGACTTCGTGGCCAAGGCTCGCCGGACCGGTGGTCGCGCCAAGCGCGGTGCCGCTACCCGCACGATCGTCGGTGAGGCGCGTACGAAGGAGCAGACCAGGGCTATCCGTGAGTGGGCACGCAGGAGCGGTCACGAGCTGGCCGATCGAGGCCGGATCCCGGCCAGCATCATCGACGAGTTCGAGAAGGCCCACCGTTGATCGCGTGATTCCATGCAGGGGCGGACACGCCGTGGCGCACTGGAGCCGCGAGGACCTCTGGAAGGCTGACGCTTGTGTCGTTGATGCCGCCTCCAGACCTGAGAGTCCATCTACCCGCGGATGTCCTCGATCGGGTCGAGCGCGATCTGGGAGCGCGCCTCGACCGCAACGCGTTGGTACGCAAGCGGCGTTCGATCGGCACACGCACCGACCGCGGGACCTGGGTACGGATCGAAGTGCGGACTGTGGAAAAGGCGCACGGGCAAGGCTTCGACGGCTTGCGCGCCGCCGCGTCGCTGACCGGCATCGCGAAGCCGGCCTGGTACGCATGCTGCACCTGGGACGATCCGGCGCTCGGCCTCGTGTGGCGCGGGGACGAGATCGATCTGGTCACGGCGCAACCGATCAAACCGGGCGGCACCCTCATCACCATGCCGGACCTCTCGGACGGCTGGTGGGCGACGCTGAACGCCTCGCTGGACGCACTGTCCGCGGTGGAGACGGATCGGATCGCCACGCTGCACTCCATGCCGATGACACAGGTCCGGCTCACCGACGCCATCGTCAGCGTGTTCCCAGAGGTGATCGACACGATGGTGACTGCGTGGACGGCGGCGCACGCGGACATGAGCTGGGCCAACCTCACCGCACCTGAATGCTGGCTGCTCGACTGGGAAGACTGGTTGCGACACGAAGTCGCACGATGTGAGTGGATCATGGCAAGGAGGGTCGGCGAGCTGCTGACGTTGTGATCCCTGGCGAGTACCGAACGCCAGTCCCCGCCCTTGACATGCGCCGCGAGTGATCGCGGGGTGTGAAGCTCAGGGGGAAACCAAACCAGAGCCCATTCCATCTGGGTCTGGAGGTGAGGGGAAAGCCGGATGGGCGAACGCAAGTGAACCCTCGTTGATGCCTCGTTACCCAGAGACCTCGGATAGATGGAAGCTGTGCCGGGGTGCAGGGTCTGCGCCGTGGAGGAGCGGCAAGCGGCGGTCGGCGCCCAATCGCTGACCGTGTAGGTACCGCTGACCCCGGGGTTCAGAGGGCGCCCGAGCCCGGCTGCATCTCACACGTGCGGAACGTGGAAACCCCGTCCGGGTCCGTGGCCGCGATGAGCGGCGACGGTAGGCCGACCGCGAGGAGAGCTGAAGTCCCGAGCGGGAAAAGGATGTCCAAGAAGCGAACGCCGGCGAGCCGAAAGGCAATGGGAAACCGGGACAAGCACGGACGGCACCTCCGCCGACCGTCTCGGATAACCAGCCGGATACCGGGTCTGGTGCCTGGCCGTGAAAACGGGCTGACATGGACTGGTGAGCCTTTGAAGACGATCACCGAAAACGCTGGCACAGAAGGACAAGTTAGACGCCGATGGCGAACGGACCGGATGACGTGATCCTTGACTGGGACGCCGTGGATTGGCGTGCCTGTGAGGATGACGTACGGCGGCTGCGGCAGAGGATCTTCAAGGCGGCGCAGGCGCAGGACTGGGCGAAGGTCCGGAACCTGCAACGGTTGATGCTGCGGAGCCGGTCGAACACGTTGCTGAGCGTGCGACAGGCGACACAGCGCAATGCTGGGCGCAAGACGGCGGGAGTGGATGGAAAGGTCGCCCTGACCTCCCAGGCCAGGGCTGAGGTCGCGATCGAGGTTCATCGCGGCGCGAGGTCTTGGCAGCCACGACCCGCCAAGCGGGTGTATATCCCCAAGGCCAACGGGAAGCAACGTCCACTTGGGATTCCAGTGATCATGGATCGCTGCCATCAGGGGCGGGTCCGCAATGCGCTGGAACCCGAGTGGGAGGCCAAGTTCGAGTCCAGATCGTACGGATTCCGCCCTGGTCGTAGTTGCCAGGACGCGGTCGAGATGTTGTTCACCACGCTGCGAGGAAAGCGCACCAAACGAGCGTGGATCTTGGACGCGGACCTGGCGGCGGCGTTTGACAAGATCGACCACTCTCACCTCCTCCAGGTCCTCGGCTCGTTTCCCGCAAGGGGCATGATTCGAGACTGGTTGAAGGCCGGGGTGTTCGAAGCAGGCAAGGGCTTCGCCCCCACCGTGGAGGGAACTCCGCAGGGAGGCGTAATCAGCCCCTTGCTCCTGAACGTCGCGCTTCACGGCCTTGAGCAGGCGGCCGGCGTTCGCACCAGCAGTGCCCCCTCCTGCGCGGGGAGGACGCTGCGCAACGCACCGGTCCTGGTCAGGTTCGCCGACGACTTCGTCGTCTGCTGTTACACCAAGCAGCAGGCGGAGCAAGTCAAGGCGAGGCTCGCCGAGTGGCTCGAACCACGAGGGCTGGCCTTCAACGAGGAGAAGACGCGAGTCGTCCACCTCGACGAGGGCTTCGATTACCTCGGGTTCAACATCCGCCGCTATCCCATCGGCAAGCTGCTGATCAAGCCGAGCAAGGCCTCCATCAAGCGACACCGGGAACGGCTTTCAGCCGAGCTGCGCTCGCTACGCGGCTCGAACAAGAGGGCGGTCATCGCCCGGCTCAACCCCATCATCCGGGGCTGGGCCGCCTACTACCGAGGGGTGGTGGCCGCTGAGGTGTTCAAACACATCGACAGCCACATGTGGCGCCTCACGTACAAGTGGGCCTGCCACAGCCACCCCAAGAAGTCGAAGCACTGGATCACCAACCGGTACTTCGGCAAGTTCAACAAGTTCAGGAACGACCACTGGGTCTTCGGTGACCACGACAGCGGCACCTTCCTGGTCAAGTCCTCCTGGACCGAGATCGCCAGGCACTGCCTGGTCAGAGGCGGGGCGTCCACGGACGACCCGACTTTGGCTGAGTACTGGGCCACCCGGCGTCGACGGGTCAAACCCCCGCTTGACGGCTACACGCTTCGCCTGCTCGCCAAGCAGGACGCGCGATGTCCGCTCTGCGGGGAACATCTGCTCACTCCCGATCAGCCGCCACAGTCCCCATGGACTGGGAGCGGTGGTGGCAGCACGTCGTCCGTCGCGCGATAGCCGCGGACTACCTGCGCCACCTCGGGAACGGAACGACGACGGGCGGCGATCAGACCCGCTTGATACACACCGCGTGCTACCGCGGAATGCGCACCGCAAGAACGAGTACCAGCACCTGCCCGCCCAAGCGGCTTGCTTGAGCCGTGTGCACCGACGAGGTGCACGCACGGTTCTGAGGGGACCTCGGCGCAGCAATGCGCCGGGGTTACCCGGCGGCCGCGCGCCACGTGGCCTGGACGCCGCCATGCTGTGGAGCAACTCACTGGCGGTGCCGGAACTCGCAACGCGGATCCAGCGGGAACGTCGCGCCGATCTGGAGACCACGACCGGGCTACTGGCCCAGCTGTTCTTCTGCGCAGAAATCCTGGCGGTGCCACCTGGGCACGGGCCGCTGGCCGAGCCCGCACGTCGTGAAGCAGACCGTCTACTGGAAAGCCTGAAGAGGCGACACCGCTGACGAATCAGTCGGATGCGGTGCTAGTGAGTACTGGGCGGCACTACGACGAGGTTCTCGATCCCGAACTGGTGAAGGACGTCCTGCGCGACCTGTGCTGCGACATCGCGTAGTTCGGTCGCATCAGCATCCGACGCGATCTCTGCTGTCACCGGAATTACCTTCCGTAGGAGTCGCGAGCCCGGTACTTGACCAAGTCCTTCGTACCGGTGCTTCCGCGTCAGCATCACTGGGACATCCGGTGGACTCAGCAACCTGACCTCGCAGGCGATAGACCCGTCTCCGCCGAGTCGTCGTACATGCGCCGCGGCGAGGGCAATGGCGTCGACGATCACGCTCTCCACCACGCCGGCTCGGATTTTCGGGACGCCGTCTGCGGCCATGCGGTCGTGTGCTTCAGCGTCGCGCATGTTGACGGCCAAGGTCATCGATCCGTCGTGATGCAGTTCGAGTTGGAGGAGATTGTGTGCTCGGTGCCGATGCGTTCGAGGAACGCTGCGAGGACTACGCCACCCTTGCGGTCCCACGACAGGCGCTCGTCTTTGGAAACTCTGTCGGCGATCCTCATGGTTCACCAGGAACGTGCCGGGCTATCACGCCAGTTGGGCCATTCCGGTGTCGACCGCGGGAGCCGGCGGGTCGGCCTGCTGGTTGGTCCTCGGAGCCTTGGCGCGGCGTGGCCACGGAAGGATCTGTTCGTGTTCTCGCCAAGCCAGATCGCATTCAGGGCAGGTGGGCCAGCACCGTGCTTCGTCTGGCCACTCGTCGGACCGCGCCGTAACCTCTATGTCGCACAGGGTCTGGCCCACGTCGTTGACCGCGAGCTCGCGAGGTATCGCGTGCCGAGCCCCTTCATGGGGCTGCCATTTGTAGCAACGACCCATGCCTGATCACCTTCCGTGATGTCGTTGCGCGAACAGCGCAGCCGTTGTCGGTGGTGATCCAGCCAAAACCGAGCTTGATGAAAGAGCCACGTCGTCGATTCCGTGCCGATGTGACATGTATGTCGTATCTGGCCTCGTTGACCTGCGGAAACCGTTTGATGGCCCGATCGGGTGAAAATGAAGCATCTTGGAGGGAAACGCGGTTCTTCGGGTGGTCACAGATAGGATCCACAAGGCAATTGACGTCGATCGGAGCCGGGGAGGCGCGGTGGCACAACGACACGACCTCGTGAACCTGCGTAAGGCCGCGGGCTTCACGCAGGAGTCGTTGGCTGCGGAAGTAGGAGCCGATCGCAGCGCGGTGTGGCGATGGGAGAGCGGCCGCTCAGCGCCGGAACCGCTCACTCAACCGCGTCTGGCGCGTGCTCTTGGTGTTACCCAGCGGGAGCTCGCCGCGATCCTTGCTCTTCCAGAACCAGCAGCCGCAGTTGATGGAGCCGACGCGGATCCGGGTGATTGGATGCCCGCCTCGCCGGCCCACCCTGCCGCCGGACTGATCGACGTACTTGGCCCAGGCCAAACGCTGAACACCGTCGCCGTCTACACCAAAGGCGTTATCGCGCGGTATGAACAAGAAGGACCGCAGCGTCTTGCTCCTGAGCTGCTGAGCCTTCGGCGGCTCAGCCAGCAACTCGGGTTGCGTGTGTCCACCGACGCCGACCGAATGGCGCTGACCCGGTTGAGCGCTCAGCAGGCCGCGCTGCTGGCGTACATGTCCGTCAACCTCAGCAAGTTCAGCGATGCCGAAGACTTCGCGCTTGAAGCTGCGTTGCTCGCAACATCGCTGAACGACAACGCCATGCTGGCGTGGGTCAGAGGCACGCAGAGCTTCGCGGCCTACTACCGGAAGCGCTACAAGGAGGCTCTTGATCTGGCTGAAGCCGGTGTGGAGCTTGCCGGTCAGGGAGGGCAGCGCATCCGACTGTTGTCGAACGGTGTGGCTCGGGCCGCCGGAAAGCTCGGCGACCGGAAGACAGTCCAACGAGCACTGAGCGACGCTTTCGACACGGTCGAACGTGCGGACGGCCCGGTCGGCATGACGTCGTGCATCGACCTGGAGCCGTACGGCTGGGCGCGCACCGCGGCCAACGCCGCAACAGCGTGCCTTGCTATTGGGAACTACACGCAGGTGCTGAAGTTGACCAAGGATCTGGAGCCCGTCGTCGAAGCCTCGGACTCCGACTGGAGCCGTTCGCTCATGAAGCTGGACGAGGCAACGGCCCTGACCATGCCTGCCCACGCCGATCTCGAGCATGCGGCATTCGTGGGTATGGAGGCGCTCGAGGGTTCGGCCTCGAAGCCGATCGCCTCCGTTGCCGTGCGGGCCAAGGAACTTGCACGCAGTCTTCAACAACGAGGGTCTGTGCACGCTGGATCGACTCTCCTTGAAGCAGTGCGTGACTGGCAGAAGCCGATGAAGGAGATCGGTCGGTGACGTTCCCGTTGGACCCACCGGCCGATTTGGAGAACGCAGACGTTTTGCGAGCGCACGACTGGCAGGCGTTCTCCGAGGTCGACTTAATGCAGAACCATTGGGATCGACCGGGCTGGTTAGAGGGACGTCGTACGTATCACTGGATGCTGTCGTTCCACGACGATCAGGCCGTGCAGGACCTCGCCGGCCAGTGCCAGGCCGAACTGCTCCGGCCGGACTTCGACCCCGTACCGCTCGATGCGCTGCACCTGACCGTCGGACGCGTGGCGTTCACGGACGAGACGGCACGGGCCACTGTGGGCCGGCTTGTCGAGATCGCCAAGCTGAAGTGCAAGCCGTTGGCACCGTTCGCTCTCGACGTCGGTCCCTTGGCCGGTTCGCGCGGCGCACTCCGGTTCACGGTCGCACCGTGGTTGCCTTTGCTGGAGCTGCACCGCACGTTGGCGGAGGCGACTCATGACGTGTTCGGCGGCGCAGATCGCATGCATACCAAGGACTTTCGGCCGCACCTGAGCATCGCGTACTGCAACCAAACCGTGCCGGTTCCTGATCTGCTGCCGCTGGTGAGCCGGCTGCGGGCGCTCCGGCCCGCGGAGACTTCCGTCGAAGCTGTCTCGCTGGTCGAGCTACGACGGGACGGGCGGACATATCGTTACGACGAACTGGCCAGACTGGACTTGGCTGGGCGTTGAACGGCAGGAACACCCAATCGTGTGACCTCGGCTTGTCGTTGGCATTTCTGCTGATCAAGCCGGATGGATACGACATCCCTGCGACATCGCTGCGGCAAGCGTGAGCTGGTGTGAACGGTGGCTGGACGGTCTGCTGTGGTTCGTCCAGGCACGACAGATCTCCAGCTGATGCAAGGAATTCCGCAATGCCGAAAAGGTTCTCCACGGCGCGAGGCCGTGAGTTCGGTGATGGACTGCGAGCGGCCATCGCAGGCGCCGGTCTCTCTTCGCGTGCAGCGGCCGAGCTCGCGGACTGGGACGAGGCCAGGCTCTCGGAACTGGTGAACGGCAAGGGCGGCTCCAGCGAAGTCGAACTGGCTCTCCTGCTCGGCATCTGCCGCACCAAGCCTGCCGAACGCGATCACCTCATGGAACTCTTTCCGGAGACACACATCAAGGGCTGGTGGCAGGAGCATGGAACGTGTGAGCCTGTACGTCTTCGTACGTTCGTCGAAAACCTGGCCGTGGCCAAGACACTGATCAGCTGGCAGACGCACATAGTGCCGGATCTCCTACAGACCGACGCCTACAGGCGTGCGGTGATCACGGCCTCCGCCAACGTGTCTGTCGGTGAGTTGGAGGAGCGGGTGAAGGCCGGGCTGGAAATGCAGCAGGCCCTCCTCCGGCCAGGTCTGCAGAGCACCTTCTTCCTCCACGAATTCGCGTTGCGACTGCCGGTCGGTGGCCACGACGTCCATGCTGAGCAGGTGCACCACCTGCTGCGGACGGCGGTGCGTTCGAACATCACGATTCGGATCGTGCCCGCGGCGATCGGGGCGCACGCGGGCATGCGCGGGCCGTTCACCCAGCTGACCTTCGCCAAGTACGAGCCACTGGTGTGTCTGAGGAACGAGAACTCCACCCTCTTCGTCGAGGAGAAGGCTGCGATCAAGGGCTACGAGGCGGTTGTCCGTTCCCTCGACCACATCAGCCTGGACGCAGAGCGGTCGAGGGCTGTGATAGCCCGCCTTGGAGAAGCGCTGTCGGCCGGCGGCTGCGCGAACGAGGGACATGACTGGTTGGCGTCACAAGATGATTCGGCTCACACGCAAGGCGAATCCTCATGACCCGCTTGGGAATCGGTGGAGCTGAAGGGCCGCAGACCGAGTTCGAAGCTGCCGCACAGTCCTATCAGGACGATCACCGCTGGACCGTAGGCGTGTACGGCTCAGGTGTCTGGCTCGTCGTCGGACGTGAAGTCGAAGCCCTCGACATGCCAAAAGAACTCGGCATTCGCGCGTGGAATCTGCTGGATCGGTCGGTCCCTGTTTTCGAGGCGCCCGACGACCACGGCGTTCGTTGGACGTTCATCACGACGCCGCACACCGGGCCGACACTTCCGGAACTGGCCGTGCGAGGTGTCGACCACATCCGGTCCGGCCGATCGGTCGACCTACCGCCCAGCAGGTTCGGACAGCACCAGTTGCGCTGGATCACCGGGCTGTTCGCAGCGCCGACACCGAGTTTCACCGCGGTGGCCGACGCTGTGCTCCGAGCAGCGCAGAGCTGACGGGAACGTTCGGGAGCTAGGCCGAACTGGCCGACCAGGCCAACGACCACGACACATGCCGCAGCCACCCGCTGACCCAGCCATGTGGCCGCAGCTCTTCGTCACCCGGACCGCCGAACTGGTGCTCGACATGGTGTCCACGCGCTTGCGGGCCAGACGTTGCAGGGCGCTCAGTTTGTGCCGTAGATAGGCGACGTGGTGGTCGGGGAACACCCCGGCCACCACGTCGTCATCACGCTGCCGCCCGAACGCTGGGCGATCTACTGGTCGCTCCAGTCACCGATCACCGGCGGTGCGACCATCTCGTCGCTACCGAAGGTCTCGTCCGGGTCCGGTTCCAGCAGATACGACGGCGTGGTCCGCTCGAGATCCTCCTCGCCCTTGCCCTTCGCGCCACCGGCTCCCATGGCACCCATCGCGCCGGCGGCCGCGCCGCCGCGGCCACTCGCGGCACCACCGGCACCCGAGCCACCACGACCCGCCGCACCATCACCGGGCAACACACCCGCCGACCCACCGGGACCGAACCCCTTGGCAGCGTTGGGATTGCCGACTCCGGTACCGCCAGGCACGCGTCCGCCGCCTGTGCCGGTGCTGGTGCCGCCGCGGACGGCACCCGTACCGCCGGGTCCGCCGCTCCGGCCGACACCCTTGTCACCGGGTCCGGTGCCAGGCAGGAATCCAGGGTTGAGTCCACCGCCGCGGTTGTTGTTGCCATCGCCGAGTTGGTTGCCGCCCAGACCGAGGTTGTTCTGGCCACCGCCCAGACCGCTGGTGTTGGTGGTGTTCCCACCGGTGTTGGTGACCGGCGGCGCCGACCACGCCGTGTTGGTCGTGTCGCCGACCTGCGGCGGTGGCGTGAGCCCGCGGCCGTTCGAGTCACCAGTGCCGATCGGGGGCCGCGGCTGGGGCTCGGGTTGAGGCTGGGGCTGTGGTGCCGGGGGAGCGGGCGCGAACGCGGGCTGGGCCGCCGCGGTCTGCGTCACCGTGCGGTCGTAGGTCTCCACCGCACGCGCCGCGTCCTCGTGCTGCTTCTTCTGCTCCTGGAAGGCAGCTGCGTCGGCAGCTGCCTGCTGGACGTAGAGGATCGGGTCGGTGATCGCCATCCGCCTGGCGTTCGCCGCCGCGGGGTCGTAGGGAACGGCAGGTGGCGGCGGCACCGTGGACTTCGCGGTGCTCAACGCCCGCGACTGCTGAGTGATCAGCGTGCCCGCGAGTTGGGCCGCCGTCCCGGCCTCGGAAGCCTTGTTGCCCAGACCAGCGACCGCGGTGCGGGCTTGGTCGGCGGCCTTGCCGCTCCAGTCGGCCTCGCTGCTGCCGATCGCGCGGGCGATCCGGTCCTGGAACGCGGTGAGCTTGTTGCCGATCTGGGTGTAGGTGTCGCCAGCAGCGCCCACCGTGCCAGGATCGACGCCGTTGTTGACCATCTCGTGCAGCTGCTGGTGCGGGATTCCGAGGTAGTGCACGCCGGGTGCGGCCGGGGCCTGCCGGGTCGACACGCCCTGGTTGCGCAGGCTCACGGCCTGCCCGTCCAACAGGTCGTCGACCTGGCCGTTGCCCTGCACCACGGCCATCAAGGCCCCCATGATCGGTCCGTGCGTCGCAAGATTCAGCGCAGTGACCTGCTCATGGATCTGCTGACCGGTCTGTACCTCGCCATGACGCTGCAGCCCGTACCGCGAATAGACGTCACCAGACTGACCGCGCGGCCCCTCGTTCATTCCCGTACCCCTTCAACCCACAGTCAGGACAAGCGCTTTACGGCAACTTCGGGTCAACCAGTTCCGCCAGCTTCAACGCCACTGGGCACGAATCCTCGTTCGGTCGCCCGAGCGCTGAGACATCGACCCGTGATGATGGTGAGACATCGAGGGCGATGATGCAGACGCCGGAGCCGTCACCGCTGACTTTCTTCGCCTTGCGATTCCCCTTCCCCACGGTCAGGTCAGCAATCTGGCCACCGTCGGGCTTTACCTGCTCCAAACCGAGATTCGCGCGGACGCTCACGTCGAAATTGCCCTCGCCTGGTTTGCGCCACTTGCACACGTCTGCGGTTCCGACCTTCTCCCGCTTCGGCGTTCCCGAGGCGCCCAGTTCGGATGCTTCGCTGCTGGTCAACAAGCTGCAGGGGTCCGTCTCAGCCAGGGACGCAGTGTCCTTGCCGACGCTGGTGGAGGTTGTGGTCGTCTCTGTCGCAGGACGTGGCGTTCCGGTGGATGGTCCATCCGAGCAGGCGCTGAGAGCGATCGCAGCGCTTGCTGCCAGAGCGATCATGACAAAGCGAGATGTCACTGCATTCCTTCAGTCGTCACGCGGCGGGTCCGCCGGCCTTCTTGATGCCTTGCTGGCTGCTCTCGTCTGTCGACTTGTAGGCCGCCATGGCCTTCTCGACTTCGGTCCTGAACTCGAGGGCTTCCTCACGCAGCTTCGTCAGCACCGGAATCAGGCCCTGATGCGGATCGGTCGCGACTGTCGCTTGGTACGGCTTGTAGACCTGAGCTGCTGGGGTCGTCCCGAGTGGCAGCTCCTGACCCAGGCGCCTCGCATCAGCCAGGTGTTCGCCAAGCTCGTCGTACAAGTCTGTGGCCGCGCTGATCAAGGCTTGGCCGCCGGACTCATTGATGGCCCAGCCGCCACTGGCACCGACGGCCTTCAGGCTGTCCAGCGCGTCGCCGAAACCGGTCACGCTCGACCAGATGTCAGTCACAACCGCCCCTCCCCGACTGGTGCTCCAACGTTAGCAAGTCGTCGCTCACCGTGTCCGGTGATTCCGACGCGTAACCAGCGGCGTCAGTTCCATTACGACACCGACCTCACAATGTGAGTGAGGTGCCGGTCGAGCGCGGCGAGATCAGCGGGCGTGTATGTCGCCTGAAGCCGTCCATCGGGAGTGGTGCTGTTGAGCACGGCAAAGCGGCCGGTTTGTGTGTCCAGCCAGTTCATCGTCACCGGAGCGCTCTGCCGGGTGTTGCGGCCGCGGACAGTGACGAGGAAGTCGCCACCGCCCAGCCGGGGGTGCCGCAGGATGTCCTCCGCCACCGCTCGCTGCGCTGCCGGCGAGTGCCCGGCCGTTCGCACGGTCGAGGTGAACGTGAACTCGGAGAAGTCCTCCTCGACCCGTCGCCGCCCAGTCGGTGCGGCTTTGGCAGTCACAGTGACCGAGGTGCCTGGGCCTGCGGATTGAGGCGGCAACAGCCCGACGAGCCTGCGGATGACCGAGTCAGGTTGCGTCAGTTCGAACCGCAACGCCTCGCCCTGCTGCACTGCCAGTACGCCGACGTGGTTGTCGATCACCGCGAGGGCGAGGTGCTGTTCCTGGTCAGTGACACCGCGCATGGCGATGGCGACCCGCCCACGCGCGTACACGTTCAGCGCCTGTACAAGCTCTGGGGCGAAGTTGTCACCTCGGATCAACCCGCGTGCGATGAGGTCATCCTGCGCGGCCTGCCCCAACCTCAGCCGCTCCTCTGCTTCGACGGCGAAGTGCGGAATTGAGAACGGAAACTGCCGCACGTCGAGCCGTAGCGCCACTCCCAGCACATCGAGTTCGATGAACGAGCAGACGATCTCCCCTGACACGTGGATCTTCCCTCCCCGAGCACACCGCTCCCACGGTGCGCGACCGGCGGTCATACTGCCAGTCGACCTGCGGTCTACGGAGCGTTACAGAAGGAGTTGCCCTGTTTGAGGGGTTGATCACTACGTTCCGTGAGTAGATCGCGTTCTGGGTGGCGTCAGCGAGTAGGTAGAAGCACGCAATTCCGGGTGAAGAGCATGCATGCCCACCACCTGTCATGATTCGCTCGCTGTGAGTGAGGGGTGGAGGGCATGTACGGGAACCCGGACGAGCTGGACCGGATCGCGAGCGACATCGAGAAACGCGCTGATGGCGTGCGAGATCGCGCCAAGAAACTCGACGACGACGCCCGGAGGATGGAGTGGCATTCGGTCGCGGCCGAGCGCTGCCGGGAGACGGTCGGCGGGGACAAGCGGCAGCTGAAGAAGGCCGCGGACGGACTGACCGAGGCAGCCGCGCTGCTGCGTCGGCACGCGCAGGAAGTGCGTGAGCTGATCGCGATGATCAAGAAGATCTCCGAGGCCGTGGTCGGCTGGTTCACCAGTGCGATCGACAGGTTCAACCGTGCGGTCGACGCGTTCAACCAGGCGGCGAGGGATTTCGCGAACGGTGTCGCTGACGTGTTGGGGTTCGGTGGTAGCCAGCCGCCGTCGCCTCCGCAGCCGCCGTGGACGGGCTGGAAGTGGGGGCCGGACAACCTGCCGCCCGCTGGCGACAAGGCGTGGCTCGAGGTCGGCGAGTACCTGCGCGGGCACGGGGTGCCCGCGTGACCCCGGCACCGCACCGGCTGGTGCTGACCGCGGGCGAGTTGGCGTATCTGGTCGAGCGCACGAGTGTCGAGCTGCCGCCGGCGTGGATGCCGTCTGCCGACATCGGTCCTGCCGAGGCGGGGCTGATCAAGAAGCGGGTGGTCGACGGCGTGGGTGGCGAGGTTCACCGGTCGGTGGTGAAGAACCTGGAGATCCTGGCGTTGCCGATGGTCATGCTGGACACGGTCGCCGCGATCGGCGACAAGGGACTGCACAGCATGCACGCGATCTCCGGCCCTTTGGGTGCGTCGCTGTTCGAGCTGGGCGACGGCGCGGTGGAGATGTCGATGTTCGCCTCGGCAGACCTGGGCAAGGAGCTGATCCGAGCGGTTCCACCGGAGGATGCGGATATCGAATCCAGTGTTGAGTCCCGCCTGGGCGGGGCAGGACCAGAACCGACCCCGTTGCGAGGGCGGCTGCCGCTGTCGGCGCTGCAGGAGATGGGCGCCGCCAGGCTGTTCCGCGACGCCGACCCCGGCGGTCCAGCCGCCGTTGTCGCCGCACTGAGCTTGTCCGGCAGTGAGGCCGCGCTCGCTCAGCAAGTGGCCACCGAGACCGACGGGGGTTTGCGGTGTCTTGTCGTCGGCCGCAACGGTATGACGTCTCAGGTCAGCTGGGTGCACACCGACGGTGGCTGGAGCGGTCTCGAACCGGAGCCGGACGGTTCGGGGCGTCGGATGGTGCGACTGGAACCAGCCGCTCGTGAGGATCTGGGCACGTGGGTCGCCCCGGCAGTGGCAGGAGCTCTGTGATGCGCGACAACCCGGTGACGCCCAGCGGTCCGGCGGGACGGGAAATCGACATTGCCCCGGTCACCGACATTCAGATCAGCGGTGGCGCCGGCGGGTTCCGGGCCAAGGGCGAGGACCTCGTGGCGATGAGCGCCCTCACCGGTGAAGTCGCCGATGACATGCTCAAGACCGCGTTGGCCGGGCACAAGTTCCTCGCCGAGCCGGACGTGCTCGCCTCGGCTCTGCTGAATCCGTCCGGAGTGGCGAAGTTCGAGGCTGCCATGGCCATAGCGCTCGATGGGCCCAACGGTCTCACCGCCACCTCCGCAGCCATCAGCCTGCGCGGTGACGCCTTGCGTGCCACGAAGCTGGCCTACGAGGCTGCCGATGAGCTGGCCGCCAGGGGTCTCGACGCGTCCCGTTGGATGGCGGGTTTGGCGGTCGCTTCGGTGCCGGGCGGCACGGTCGCCACCGCGCTGGGAGCGGGCACCGCAATCGCCGCCGATGTGTACGCCAACTACGACGGTGACTGGGAAAAGTGGCTGGTCGATCACCCTGGCATGGTCGACACGCTGATCGGCATGTCTCCCGGCATGCTGTCCTCGCTCGGTGTGCCCGTTGATCTGGCCACCACGTTGGATCTGCTGGCCGCGACCTACGCGGACGGCACGGCGGACGTCACCGCTCTCGAACCTTTGCCTGACTCCGGGCCGCACAGCTTGCGCGACATCATGCTGGGTCTCGACGAACGCAACGACCCGCATGACGACTCAGACGAGAGCAACATCGATGTGCGAGTCATCAAGGACGCGAATGGGAACGTGACCGGTTACGTGGTCGACATCCCCGGCACCAAGGACTGGAACTCGCCATGGGATCCCAAGAGCGCCAACGATACAGGCGTCAACATCGACGCCATGGCAGGGAACAACACCGTGCTGCAAATGGGGATCGAGAGGGCGCTGCGTGAGGCCGGTGCACAGGGCAGTGGCGTGCCGGTGATGCTGGTCGGCCACAGCCAGGGCGGCATCGTCGCCGCCCAATCGACCAACGACCTCATCTCAGGTGGATACAACGTGACGCACGTGATCACCGCCGGCTCACCTGTCGGCCGGATCGACATTCCCGACAACGTGCAGATGCTGTCGCTGGAGAACAAGAACGACATCGTTCCCCGCCTCGATGCCAGTGATAACCCGAACACCGCGAACCGCACGACGGTCACCTTCGAGAACCAGACCGGCACCGTCGGCGGTAATCACGGAATCGGCGGCTACCGCCACGACGAAGACAACCCGGACAAGCCGCGAGTCGACCAGAACTACGTCGCGGTGGCGAAGCAGCTTGATGAGGGCTCGGATCCGTCGGTGCGCCGGTTCATGGACAGTACGGGCGCATTCACCCGGGGCAGCGGGCTGGAGTCGCAGTTGCTGCGTTACCGGGTGGCGAGAGAGGGCGTGAAATGAGTGCGGTTGTGCGGCTGATAGGCCTGGTTGTACTCATGGTCGGGCTGCTGACCGGGTGCAATGTCCTCGCGCAGTACTACGAGGACGTCGACAACGTCGGGAAGAAGATCGTGGCGGACTGGAAGGAACTGCCCGAAGTCTCCGACGCCAAGTACGACTACATGCACGGCGTCGACTCGGGGCAGCGGTTGACCCTCGAAGTCGTCATCCGCGCGGAGTCGGTCTCGGACGAGGTCATCGACAAGCTGAAGGACATCGCGACCCGCGACTACTGGCAGAGCACGGCGTATGACCGCGACGGCGTGTCATTGCGATTCGCCGCTTACTCATCGGACAACCCGCCTACTGAGGATGTGACGGGCCCCGACAGGGCGATACACCGAGACCGTCTCGGTGTTCCTGAGAAAGTCGGGTTGGAGAAGTACGGGCCGAGGCCGACGAAGTGAGGGGACGATGACTCCGGATGAATGGCTGGCCGACTTCGAGGCCAAGACCGCGGAACTGCAGCGCAACGCGGTCGCGTTCCGCCGCAACCTGGAGATGGCGGGACAGACCGTCACCTCCGAGGACAAGGCGTTGACCGTGACGGTGGCGCCGAACGGTGCTCTGCTCGATCTCAAGATCGCACAGAACCCCGAGCTCGCCGTGAAGCTCATGGAGTTGGTGCGGCAGGCGAGGGAAGGCGCCGCGGCCAACGTGCTCGGCGAGTTCCGGAACGCGGTCGGCGGACAGGCAGGACAGCTCGACACCGATGTGTCGGTGCCGGCGTTCGGCACTCCTGAACCGCGGAAGCCTATGCCGAGGCCGGTCGAGGACGATGACTTCAGTGATAACTCGATTTACCGGCGACCGTAGTGGTTGCGTAGCGGGCGTCCCAGTACCACCGCGAACCGCACGACGGTCACGTCGGAACCAAGATCGATCAGAGTTCGGATCCGTCCGCTCGAAGGTTTCGCAGCCGCGCAGCGTCTTACTGGAGGCGAACCGGGTTGGCGCCGAGCCACTTTCTGCGGACGGCGATCACGATGGCGGCGGTGAGGACGCCGTAGAGCTTGCCCAGCACCTGCCCAGGCAGGAAGCTCAGCGAGCCGAAAGCGATGAGCAGGAACAGCACGGAATCTGCGATGAGCCCTGCCAGGCCGCCCACGAACACAGCGGTAGCCCAGCGCGGCGCCAGCCAGGTGAACACAACGAAGTCGATCAGCTCTGAGACCAGGAACGCGGCAGCGGACGCGGTTGCCACAGTTGGATCTGCGATGAAGTAGGACAAGACGGCGGCCACAGTCAGAGCTGCCAAGGCGGCACGCTTCCCTAGGCTCCACTGCACGAGGTCCCTCAATGTCAGAGTGACACCGACCGCGTAGACGCCCGCGGGTGCGAGCAGTCCGAAACCGACTGGAACGATGCCGATGTACGTGATCGCCCAGTTCGCGGCGAGGATCGATGCCAGGTAGGCAAACAGGGCAGCCATGCCGACGAAGGGGCGACGAGTAGTGGCGGTCGAGGTGTCCGCGGCGACGGAGGTCATTAGTACTTCTCTCTGTTATTGCAGGTGAGGGTGGCGTGAGCGCTGCCCAGTGGCAGGACGAGCCTCAATATGTGCGAGCGCAGGTCGGTCAGATTGCCGGCAGGATGTTGCCGTGTGATCAACTCCGGCACCCTAGGTACAACCTTGATGGCCACCGCACGAGACACGTGAGGTGGATGGTGCGTTGGACTCGGCCCCATAGGCTACGACCTGGCCGTCGCAGAGTTGAACGAGTGCTTGTGCGAGCAGGCTCTCGGACTTGAGCACGTACCCGGCCGGGTACTCCTGACCGCGAACTGGCCGGGCCCGCTGTGGACAAGACCGACAACAGATGCGTCCTCGCTTGTCGCAGCCTGCCTACGTGACCTCAGCATCCTCGATGAACAGGCGCAGCTGTGGGGGCATGCGATCGCTCTGCTGCTGCACCATGTCGGAAGTAGATCATCCGTCGTCGGGCGCCACAGCTTGCCCTGCCAGCAGCTCCGGGTGGGCTATCGAACACGGATCAATGATCGCAACTCGGCTGGTTGCACGTTAGTAGGCCGATTTCGATCGGCGGGGATCAGGGAAGCCGAGGCTGATGTAACCGGGTGCGCGTTTGGACAGTGAGGAAGCCAGGACGCCGGTGTTGATGTCGTGGTAGTCGTGGACTTCTGCGGTGGTTTTGCCTGGGTGCGCGCGCAGAACGCGTCCCACGTACTGGACCAGGCGACCCTTGAACGCGATGGGCGCGGCCAGAAACAGCGTGTCCAGGACGGGGCAGTCGAATCCCTCACCGACGAATGGTCCTGTGGCGACGACGAGAAGTGGCGGTCCGTCTGCGGACGTTTGCAGCCGGGCGAGGGCGTCCCTGCGGGTTTTGGTGCTCATGCCGCCGCGCAGTACGACCGGGTTGAGAGACTGCTCGCGGAACTCGTTGGCCAGGTTCTCGACGTGGGTGGTCCACTGGGTGAGTACCAGACAGTGTCTGCCGCGTTTCAGTGCCGCGGTCACGTCGTCGACAACCTGGATTGTCCGGGCCTGGTCGGCGACGAGTTCGCGGTAGATGGCTGCCATTCCGCCAGGTTTCGTGGGGTCGGCGTCACCGAGGTAGCGGAACGCGGTGTCGTGCACGTGAAGCACGGGCGTCGGCGGCTGTGCAGCGTTGTCGAACTCGAGTTGGGGCGCGTTGTCGTTGGTGGTGGGAGTGGCTTGTGCGATGGTGTGGCGGACTGGGCCGAGTTGCAGTGCGATCAGGTCGTCGAGCTTGTCACGGCGGTATGGGGTGGCGGTCAGCCCGAGCCAGCGGCGTACCGGGATTTGTTTGATGGCGTGTTCGAACGCCGCTGCGGGGACGTGGTGGCACTCGTCCACGACCACCAGTCCGTAGCCGCTGGTGAGCTGCTCGAGGTCGGTTTTCCTGGCCAGCGTCTGCAGCATCGCGACGTCGACGACGCCGCGGGTCTTTCTGCGACCGCCGCCGAGTTGGCCGGCCTTGACGCCGAGCAGGTCGCCGATGCGCGTGCGCCATTGGTCGGCGAGGGCTTTGCGGTCGACGAGTACGAGAGTGGACGTTGCATGGGTTGCGATCAGTGCGCAGGCGATGACGGTCTTGCCGGCTCCAGGTGGCGCGACCAGTACACCGAGATCATGTTCGTGGAGGGCGTTCACGGCCTTTTGCTGTGCGGAGGTCAGCGTGGCGGTGAACGTGAACTCCTGCGTCTCTCCGGCTGGCCGTTCGTCGGTCACTTCCAGACGGCTGCCTGCCTGCTCGACCAGTGATGCCACCGTGTCTGCCAGGCCCCGCGGCACGATAAGTCCGCCATCCAGCGTTTCGTCGTAGCTGCGCAGGAACCGCGGGGTATCCCATGTGGACATTCGCAGGCGCTGACGCTCGTAGAACAGCGGGTTCGTCATCGATGCCGCGTGTTTCAGCGTCGCGTGCAACGCAGGGGTCAGCTCGTCCGACTCCACACGGATCCCAGAGCTGAGCCGGGCGTGCACGATCGGGGACGCGGCGACCCGGATCCTCGTCGAGACGGGCGCATTGAGCTGGTCGATGCTCGCGCCGACGGTGACTTGACCGGCGCGGCGAGCGACCCGGCTGACCTCGGCTGGGCTCATCCGTCCGAGCGATGAAAGGAACGCCCATTGGTCTTCGTGAGGTTCCATCGTGGCCAGGTCGAGGAACACCGTTGCTCCGTCCTGGCGGGCCTTGCCGTGCAGGGGCGCGGCGATCAGGTTTCCTACGCCGCCTGCCGGTAGTACGTCCTGTGAAGGGAACAATCGGTCGTAGCTGGCCAAGTCCATGCGGCCGCGTACCGCCATCGCCTCCCGCAGCAGGGCGGTGCCGAGGCGGCGGGCGGTCTCGGCGGGTATGGGAGCGGTGAAGAACATCCACGCATGTGCTCCGACGCCGGAACGTGACACTTCCAGTGCTGCTGGCACTGACCACGTCCGGGCGGCCTTCAGATACGCCAGGGCGTCCAGCATCGCCGCTTGCCCGTCGAAGTCGGCCGCCAGCCACCAGCACAGATCACTGTCCAGTAGCGGATACAGCCCGACATGCGCGGCACCGGTCAGATGGTCGCGCAGAACCCCTTTGTCGAGCGGAAGGTAGTCGCGGTCCTGGTGTCGAACTCCTTTGCGCCAGCCGCCACGCACCGCCGGCAGCCATCCAGCCTTGCCGGTACGCGTGTTCTCCCACCGGGTGGCATAGATGTCGGTCCGGGCGGCGAACAGGGCGGCGAAGAAGTCCACCTTCGTCTCCGGTGCTGACTGTCGGTAGACAGGGCCGGGAGGTGCTTCGAAGAAACCGGTCTGAGCGGGGCCGGGTGGCGCCGCCTGTTTCGGTGTCAGCTCCAGCAACCGCAACAAGCGCGCGTTCTCCGACTGCAGTTGTGCGGTGAGAGCGCGCAGGCTCTCGAGTTCCTCTGCGAGGCCCGCTGCCTCTGCTGACCAGAGATCGTCATCCACGACCGATCAGATCCTGGCCCGGTCGAGGCGGTCGATGAGGCTGGGTTTGCGTGCATGGGCGTGGCGCAATGCCATGCTGCGCAGGGTGAAGGTGTCGAACCGGTCGTCGCGTTCGGCCAAGGCCTGGAGATCGCTGAGTAACGCTACGGCGGCGTCGTAGTCGGCGGGCTTTCGGGTTGCGATCAGCACCTCGACCTTTGCCCAGGCGGCTTCTTCGTCGTGGGACAGGTCGTCCAGTCGCTTCTGGCGAACAAGGTTCCGTGCGTGTTCTCGGCGGGCTTCCTCCTCGGCGTGTTGTGCGGCTTCCTTGCGCTGCTGGTCGGCACGCCTGCGCCAGGCGCTGTCCAGGAGATCGGCCACGGTCCGGCGGCCGGGTGCGGCGACCGCCGGGGCGATGATGCTGCGGAATCGGCGCAGTATTTCGGTTCGCGCGGTTGCGGCACGTCCTTGGGCGACGTGCAGCAGTAGCCGGTCCTTCTCGCCGGCGGGCAGATCCGCCAGCCAGTTCGCGAGCTGCTCGGGATCTTCGGCACGATCGGGGAGCGATGGGCTTGCCTCGGCTGCCACCGCGAGCAGGTCGTCGTCGAGGCGGAGGAAACCAGCCAGCGCGTGCTGTGACGCGGTGAGCGTCCGCAGGCCAGGAGGCACCGGCGGTTCGAGTTCCTCGTTCTCGTCCTGGTCGAAAGCATCTTCGTCGTCCTCCCAGGTGCCATAGCCGGCCAACCAGACCAGGTAGAGCGCCCGGTGATCGCCGCCAGCGAGTTCGTCGCGGATGCCGACGATGGACGACAGGGACACCTCGGGGTCGTAGTCCCAGTCGCCGGACTCGTCCTCGCTGGTCATGCTGAGGACGAGGTGCTGGCCGGCGGTCCAGGCCGTGACCTGGTCGCTGACGCAGTACTGCTCAGCGACTTCCAGGTCGAGCAGGCCGCAGGGCAGGCGGAGCATGATCCGCCAGGTGCCCCAGTTGGCCAGGTAGAGATGCGCGTCGTAGTGGCGCTCCATCAGTCGGCTTGGATCGCCGCGGAAGTCGCCCCAGTGGTACTCGTTGACAAAGCTTGTCGCGGTGATTCGCGCGCGGGTGGAAAGCGAGCGCACCTCGGCCTGCGCTTGTGCGTCGAGGGGCTGGTCGATGGCAATGAACTCGTAGTACTGGTATTCGCTCAACGTCGATCCTCGAATGGTGCGGCGTGGAAGCCCGAGTCGTCGCCCAGGTGAATGAACAGGTGTCCGGTCAGGGAGCCGTTCTCCGCCAGTGCGGCCCAGCCGCGTCCGCTGACCTGGTCGCCCTCGTCGTGGCCTTCCCAGCTGAACTCGACGAAGGGGCGGCCGTCGCGCTCGGTCCACCGGCAGTCCATCCAGCCGCGGATGGCGACGAAGCCGAACTCGCCGGTGCTGTTCCTGGCGAATTTGATGAACCCTGGCTCGGTGAGGTCGACGGCGTCCTGGTCCCAGTTCGTCATCTTCACGATCCGCCATCGGCCGCTCGGTCTCTTCACGAACTCTCCCCTCGCGGTCGTAGTCAAATGGTCAGGCTAGTCACACCGTTGTACTACGGAGCGTAACGATCTTGTGCTTGAGGTCGACATGCGTCATCGATGGGTTGTCCCGGTTCTGTCGGTGCTTTCCCCTACCCTCGAGAAGGCGGACGCCGTTGCAGGCGGAAGGCAGGTGTCGTGGAGTTCGAGGATCTCGAATCGCTGCGCAAGAACAGCCCTGCCTGGAAACTTCTGCTCGCGGACAACGCGCCGTTCATACTCAGCTTTCTGGGCAAGGTGTTCGTCGAGGACAACGTTCGGTCCATCTCGCGCGGAGAGCTGGCCGGCAGGCTGGAGGATGAGCTCCACGCACTGAACGAGCGGCTCGACCACCGGTTCCCGAAGTCGGCTGGCGCGTATCTGGACGACTGGTCTGCCCCGGATAAGGGATGGTTGCGCAAGTACTACCCAGTTGCTGCCGATGAGGCGCACTACGACGCGACATCAGCTGTCGAGAAGGCCTTGGCGTGGGTCGAAACCCTCCACGCCCGGTCGTTCGTCGGCACCGAATCGCGCCTGAACACTGTGTTCGAGCTGCTCCGGCAAATGGTGTTCGGTGCGGAGACCGACCCCGAGGTCAGGCTGGCTGAACTACGTCGTCGCCGCCACGAGATCGATGTCGAAATCGCACGGGTCGAGCGCGGGGACTTCGCGGTGCTCGACTCGCCGGCCCAGAAGGATCGCTACCAGCAGTTTGCGGCGATCGCGCGGGAGCTGCTCGCCGACTTCCGCGAGGTCGAGGCCAACTTCCGGGCCCTGGATCGTGATCTGCGGGAACGGATCGCGTCCTGGGACGGTGCCAAGGGCGCCCTGCTCGACGAGGTGCTGGGGAGTCGCAACAGCATCGCCGACTCCGATCAAGGCAAGAGTTTCCAGGCGTTCTACGACTTTCTGCTTTCCCACGAGAAGCAGACAGAGCTGAGCGAGCTGCTCGAACGCGTGCAGGCACTCGATGCCATCGGGGAAGCCGACCCGAGGATGCGGCACATCCACTACGACTGGATGGACGCGGCGGAACGTACGCAGGCGACGGTCCGGCTGCTGTCCGAGCAGTTGCGTAGGTTTCTCGACGATCAGGTGTGGTTGGAGAACCGCCGGGTCATGGACATTCTGCGCAGCATCGAGTCGAACGCACTCAAGGTGCGGGAACAAGTCAATGTGGATCTCGTGATCGAGGTCGAGGGGATTGCTCCGGTAGTGGCGCTGCCGATGGAACGCCCGCTGTACACGCCACCGGAGAAGGTCGCGTTGAACAGCGCCGACATCGTCGCCGCGGACGAGGACATCGACTCCTCGCTGCTGTTCGAGCAGGTCTATGTCGACCCGGAACGACTGAGCGAGGGGGTTCGCCGGGTGTTGCGCACGCGGGACCAGATCGGTCTCGCCGAGGTTCTTGACAGGCAGCCACTGGAGCAGGGGTTGACCGAGCTGGTGACGTACCTGTCGTTGAGCGATCCGTCGTTCCGCGTGGTGTTCGACGAGCAGGTGCGGGAACGGGTGCACTGGCGCGATCTCGACGGTGTCGAACGAATGGCCACCATTCCTCGGGTCACGTTCACGCAGATGCTGACCGGCGAGGTGGAGGGGGCATGACATCCGCTGCCAAGGATGAACTCGATCTGTCGTTGGCCGTGACGCAACTGGTCAAGGGAGTGGTTTACCGCGATACGCATGAGAAGGCGTGGCAGCACCTTCTCCCGCTGCAGGCACAGGTGCGCGACTACGTCGGTGTCATGGGGCTAACGGTGGTCATCGATGAGGCTGAGGGGTATGCGTTTCTGCGGTCGAAACCCGATGTGGACGACGAGGACGCCGCTGTTCCCCGGCTGATCCCACGGCGGGCGTTGTCGTTCGCGGTCAGCCTGTTGCTGGCCCTGTTGCGCAAGAAGCTTGCCGAGTTCGACGCGGGCAACAGCGACACGAGGCTGATCCTCACCCGTGACCAGATAGTGGAGATGGTGCGGCTGTTCATGCCGGAGAGCAGCAACGAGGCGAGGCTGGTCGACCAGATCGACGCTCAGGTCAACAAGGTTGTCGACTTGGGTTTCCTGCGCAGGATCAAGGGGCAGGACGCGACGTTCGAAGTACGGCGGATCTTGAAGGCGTTCGTCGACGGGCAGTGGCTCTCGGAGTTCGACCAGCGCCTCGCCGAGTACGCGCGCCAGCTCGGAGGGGAGGACCGGTGAGCGAGGAGGTCACCGAGCTGGCCGGTTACCGGCTCGACCGGCTCGAGGTCTACAACTGGGGCACGTTCGACCAGCGCGTGTGGGCCCTCGGCGTGCGCGGCGAGAACGCCTTGCTGACCGGCGACATCGGTTCGGGGAAGTCGACGGTCGTGGACGCGATCACGACCCTGTTGCTGCCGGCGCACCGCATCTCGTACAACAAGGCGGCAGGCGCCGAGGCCAGGGAACGCAGCCTGCGGTCGTACGTTCTCGGTTACCACAAGTCGGAACGCAGTGAGGCGACCGGCGCGTCCAGGCCGGTGGGTCTGCGTGACCGCCGCTCGTTCTCGGTCATCCTGGGCGTGTTCACCAACGTCGGCTACGACTCCACGGTCACGCTCGCTCAGGTGTTCTGGTTCGCCAGCGCCAGCGAAGGGCAGCCAAATCGCTTCTTCGTGACCGCGGACCGGGATCTGACGATCGCCGGGGACTTCACGGACTTCGGCGGCGACATCGCGTCGCTCAAGCGGCGGCTGCGTCGCGGCGGCGCCAGTACCCACGATCACTTCCCCCAGTACAGCAAGGACTTTCGGCGACGACTGGACATCCCGTCCGAGCAGGCGATGGAGCTGTTCCATCAGACCGTGTCGATGAAGTCTGTCGGCAATCTCAACGACTTCGTCCGCAGCCACATGCTGGAGCCCTTCGACGCGGCCGACTGGACCAAGCGGCTGGTCGATCACTTCGAGGACCTGACGAAGGCACATGACGCGGTGCGCAAGGCACGCGAGCAGCTCGCCGAGCTTCGCCCGCTGCTCGCCGAGTGCGACGTGTACGACCAGCTCGCGACCGAGATCAAGTCGCTCAAGGAGCAGCGCGAAGCGCTGCCGTTCTACTTCGCGGACCGCAAGTCCTACCTGCTTCGCGACCGGATCGCCACGCTGACGTCGGATCTCGGCGGCCGCAAGGGCGAGCTCGACGCGGTCAAGGGTCGGCTCGACTCGTTGCGCGGCAAGGAGATCGAGCTGAAGGTGGCGCGGGCTGGGTTCGGTGGCGGCAGGCTGGCGGAGATCGAGAAACAACTCAGGACCGACTCCGCGGAGCGGGACCGCCGTCAGGACCGGTCCGGCCGCTTTCACCAGCTGCTGGCCGATGCCGGCCTGCGGCCGGTCGAGTCCGCTGAGCAGTTCTCCGGCCGGCAACGCGACATCGTCGGCGCGGCGAGCGCTCTCGAACACGACCAGGCCGAGCTGCAGAACGGGCTCACCGAGCTCGGCGTGCGACTCAACACCCTGGAGATCGAGGCAAAGGAGCTCAACGAAGAACTGGTCAGCCTGCGGGACCGGCGCAGCAACATCCCGAAGCGCAGCCTGGACCTGCGCGGCCAGCTCTGCGACGAACTGAGGGTCGACGAGGAGGAGTTGCCCTTCGCCGGTGAGCTCATCCAGGTCCGCGCCGACTGCGCGGAGTGGGAGGGGGCCGCGGAGCGGCTGCTGCACGGTTTCGGCCTATCCCTGCTCGTGTCCAGCGAGCACTACACCGCTGCGTCGAACTGGATCAACGGCCACAACCTGGGCACGCGGCTGGTCTATTACCGCGTGCCCGATCGCCTCGGTCGCGAGACTGACACGGTCGCCGGTGACCGTACGCTCGCCACCAAGCTGGAGATCAAGGAATCTCCTTTCACGGCATGGCTGGAACGGGAACTGAGGCATCGGGCCGACTGCGAGTGCGTCGACACCATGGACGAGTTCCGCCGCGCCGCCAAGGCGATCACGCGTGAAGGCCAGATCAAGGGTGCGCGGGGCTGGCACGAGAAGAACGACACCCGGCGCATCGACGACCGGCGCACCTACGTTCTCGGCTGGAGCAACGAGCAGAAGATCGATGCCCTGCTTGATCAGGCGGGCAAGGTGCAGAACGAGCGAAACGCTCTTCTGAGCAGGAAACAAGGCCTGAGTGAGGACTTCCGCAGGACCAGCGAGCGGCAGGGCACGCTGGCGAAGCTCACCGAGTTCGGCTCGTACGCCGAGATCGACTGGCAAACAGTGGTCAACGGCATCACGGCGCTCACTACCGAGAAGCACCGCCTCGAGCAGTCATCCGACGAGCTGCAGCGGGTGACGACGGAACTTGAACACGTCGCGTCGGACATCAAGTCCGCGGAGAAGGACCAGGAGTCGCTGACGACCAGGATCGGCAGTCTCTCCCGAGATCGGGAGGAAGCCGAGACGGGGCTCCGCGCGGTCGAGCAGATGCTCGCGGATCCCGCGTATCCACGGGCTCAGGAGATCTTCGACGCCGTCGCACGGCACCTGGAGTCTGCGGACCCGCGGTCATCGGCGGACTGCGACCGTTGTCAGGACGAGGTGAACAGAAAACTCACCAAACTGGTGGAGTACTGGACGGGTGAGCAGACCAAGGCGGGCAACAAGGCGATCGCCAAGATGAGTGCCTTCCGCAAGAAGTACCCACGGGAGACAGAAGAAGCCGACGACTCGATGCACTCGGCCGGTGAGTACCGGGCGTTCCACGACCGCCTCGTCAACGACGACCTGCCCAGGTTCGAGACAGACTTCAAGACCTACCTCAACACCAACACCATCCGCGACATCGCCGGGTTCAACTCCCAGCTGAACAAACAGGTCGACCTGATCAAGCGACGTGTCGAGACCATCAACGAGTCGCTGGTCGGCATCGACTACAACCCCGGCCGGTACATCCGGCTGGATCTGCAGCCCACGATCAACGTCGAGATCCGTGACTTCCGCACTGAACTGCGAGACTGCACAACCGGCACGCTTGGCGGTGACGAGTCGGATCAGTACTCGGAGCAGAAGTTCCTGCAGGTCAAGAAGATCATTGAGCGGTTCAAGGGACGTGAGGGCCAGACCGAGACAGATCGGGCGTGGACGAAACGTGTCACAGACGTCCGCAACTGGTTCATGTTCTCAGCCTCCGAACGCTGGCACTCCGACGACTCGGAGCACGAGAATTACACCGACTCGGGCGGGAAGTCGGGAGGGCAGAAGGAGAAGCTCGCCTACACGATCCTGGCGGCATCGCTCGCGTACCAGTTCAAACTCGACCACGGCCGAGGGAAGTCGAAGACCTTCCGCTTCGTCGTGATCGACGAGGCGTTCGGTCGCGGCTCCGACGAGTCGACCCGGTTCGCGTTGAACCTGTTCGCACAGCTGGGACTTCAGCTGCTGATCGTCACGCCACTGCAGAAGATCCATGTGATCGAGCCACACGTGTCCGCGGTGGGCTTCGTGGACAACAAGACCGGTAGCTACTCGCGCCTGCAGAGCCTCACGATCGAGGAGTACAAGCAGCGGCAACTAGCGCACGCGATGCAAGACACGCCTGAGCGAGGCGACTGATGGCGGCGCCGCGGACCTGGTCGACACCGACCGACGTGGTGAACAGGTTGAAGCGCCGTTGGGACAACGGCGATTTCCTGAGGATGTTCGCTGCCGGCGAGGAGTGGGTCCCGCTCGGAATCCCGTTGCGCAGCCCCACCGCCAGTGACCTGTCCACGCGATTCGGCGAAGTTCAGGAGTGGGTCTCCCAGTGGCGCGAGGTCGATCAGCGCCTGCTGCGAGTCGAGACGAAGACCGTGGGCGGCAGGATCATCGGCACGAACGAGTTGCCGGGCCGGGTCTGGATCGACTCCTACGACCAGCTCTGGTCGCTGCTGCGCCGCACATCGGACGTGCGGCGCTTCACCGAACTCCTACATGCGACACAGACACTGGCGCCCGGACCTGCCGGATGGATGATCGCAAAACCCCTTGAGGCGCTCAGTTTCGACCGTGTCTGGGACAAACTGATCACGACTGTGCTCTGGATCGACAACCACGCGACCCGCGACATGTACGTCCGCCAGGTCGACGTTCCCGGTGTCGACACCAAGTTCATCGAAGGCCACCGCAAGATCCTCGGCCTCCTGTTGGACCACCATCTCCCGGCACATCGGATCGATCCTGCTTATCCGCACTCGGAGTTCACCAGCCGATATCGCTTTCGCAGGAAACCCGGCTACGTGCGGTTTCGTTGGCTCGGCAGCCACGAGGGGTTCAGTGAACTGGCCGTCCGCGTCGACGAACTCGCCACGAGACCTCTCCCGGTCTCGACGGTGTTCGTGGTGGAGAACGATGTCACGTACCTGGCGTTCCCGCCGGTAGAGGATTCCGTTGTGGTCTTCGGGGGCGGGTACGCGCTGTCCCAACTTGAACCGCTGAGCTGGTTGTCGGAGCGGGAACTGGTGTACTGGGGCGACATCGACACCCACGGGTTCGCCATCCTGGATCGGCTGCGGGCCAAGTTCGGGCACGTTCGCTCGATGCTGATGGACCGGGCGACACTGCTGGCCCACGAGGATCAGTGGGTGCGCGAAAGCGCCCCGGTCAACGCACACCTCAGGTCGCTACATCCAGACGAGGCCACGCTGTACAACGATCTTGTCGAAGACGCGCTCGGTACCGCCGTCCGTCTCGAACAGGAACGTGTGTCCTACTCAGCGCTCCAAGGCGCGACACGGTGACACAGCTCCGCTGATGCGCCTCACTAGCCACACGATGGCCTGAACCCTGGAAGCGACACGCTGGCGACATGTCACCAAATCGGGTGATTCCTCATCATTTTGGCTCCGAACAGGGCGATTAGGGGGTGTCGGGGGACCAACCCAGTACGGAAAGGGATCACCGCAAATGCAAGATCGTGCTCTGTCCTGCCTCGATGTCGTCGAGCGGCGTTTCGCCGAGCTGACCACCTTCCCCAATGCCCTTGCTCTCGACGGTGTGCGACTCGGTTGCGGACTTCCGTCGCGGCTTGAGCCGCTCGACGAGATTCGCGTGTTGTTGCTCAAGCGGCAGACCACTTGGGTGACCAAGGACGCGGTGTGGAAGGAGCTCGTTCGGCGAGCCCACAAGGAACCGGAACCATGGATCATGGCGGCCGCTGGGATGA